>JBGPTQ010000090.1:0-7099 GCA_041490725.1 Allostellaceae bacterium
ATGGCGCTGGCCTTGGCGCCGCGCATCCGCGTCAACGGGATCGGACCCGGGCCGACCATGCCGAGCCCGCGCCAGAGCGCCGAGCAGTTTCTCGCACGGTGCCGGAGCCTGCCGCTGCGGCGCGGCACCAGCCCGAGCGAGATCGCCGCGGCATTGCGCTTCATCCTCGCAGCGCCGGCGATGACCGGGCAGATGATCGCGCTCGATGGCGGCGAGCACCTGGGCTGGGCGCCGCCCGGCCAGGCTCCGGTCGTCGAATAGCCGGCTGAGCGCTTGAATCCGTGGCAAAATGTCTCACTTGAGCTTCTGAAATATCGAGGATCTTGGCGGCGGGTTGGAAGTTGTTCACAACGAGTGTGGCTGATCTGTGACACCGCTATGATCTCAGCCTTTCACCGATTGGTATGGTTTATTTACGCTTGACACAAGAAAACCATCACTGAATCAATTCGTTAATCTTTTGCCTAATTTTTAGGCAATGCTTTGGAGCGTAGGGATTGGTTGATCTGCGGTTCGTCCCGACCAAGCTTTTCGACAGAGTTATCCCCAGGTTTGGTGGATATGCCCGAAGGCTTTGAAAATTCGGCGGCTATTCAGCCGGTTGACCTGGCGGTACGGGTCAGATCCCCGGCGCCACGCCGCCGCAAGACGGCGCCGCTCGACTCGCGCCGCAGCCCCGAGGGGCTGGCGAGCGGTCTCTTCCCGGCTGTGGCGCCGAGCGAACCGGCCGCTCCGACCCCGGGCGGCGCTGGCGGCATCGCCGGCGGTGGGATCGCCGGGGGGATCGCCGGGGGGGTCGCGGTATTGCGGGCGGCGCTGCGCAATGTGCCGGCCGGTCCCGGCGTCTACCGCATGCTCGACCGCAAGGGCGATGCGCTTTACGTCGGCAAGGCGCGCAATCTGAAGAGCCGGGTGCAGAACTATACCCACCCGGCCGGGCTGTCGAACCGCCTGCGGCGGATGGTGGCCGAGACCACTGCTCTCGAAATCGTCGTCGCCGCCACCGAAGCCGAGGCGCTGCTGCTCGAGTGCAATCTGATCAAGCGGCTGATGCCGCGCTACAACGTCTTGCTGCGCGACGACAAATCGTTTCCGTTCATTCACCTCACCGCCAATCACGATTTTCCGCAGTTGACCAAATTTCGCGGGGCGCGCGACAAGCCCGGCGCCTATTTTGGGCCGTTCGCCTCGGCCGGCGCGGTCAACCGCACGCTGGTCGCCTTGCAGAAGGCGTTCCTCTTGCGCTCCTGCAGCGACAGCGTCTTCGCCAACCGGACCCGCCCGTGCCTCTTGTTCCAGATCAAGCGCTGCAGCGCGCCCTGTGTCGGGCGCATCGGTCGCGAGGAATACGCCCGGCTGATCGAGCAGGGGCAGCTTTTCCTGTCGGGCCGCAGCGACGATATCCAGCAGCGCCTCGCGGTGGAGATGGAGAAAGCGGCCGAGGCGCTCGATTTCGAGGCCGCGGCGCTGATCCGGGACAGGATCCGCGCGCTGTCGCTGGTGCAAGGCCACCAGGACATCCATGTCCCCGGGATCGTCGATGCCGATGTGATCGCCGGCTACCAGGCGGGCGGCCAGACCTGCGTCCAGGTGTTCTTTTTCCGCGGCGGCCATAATTGGGGCAACCGTGCCTATTTCCCGAGCCACGACCGCCAGCTCGCGGCCGAGGAGGTGCTGAGCGCGTTTGTCGGCCAGTTCTACGACAACCGGGCGAAGCCGCCGCTCGTGCTGCTCAGCCATAAGCTGGTCGAGCAGGATCTCGTCGCCGAGGCGTTGTCGTTGCGCGGTGGACGCGTCAGGCTCGCGGTACCGCAGCGCGGCGACAAGAAAAGGCTGATCGACCGCATCGCCGCGACGGCGCGCGAGGCGCTCGGCCGCCGGCTGGCCGAAAGCGCCTCGCAACGGCAGCTGCTCGACGGCGTGGCCGCGGCGTTCGGACTGGACGGGCCGCCCAACCGGATCGAGGTCTACGACAACAGCCACATCCAAGGCAGCCATGCGGTCGGCGCGATGATCGTCGCCGGGCCCGAGGGGCTGATCAAGAACGCCTACCGGAAATTCACCATCCGCGGCCCCCTCCCTAACCCTCCCCCGCTTGCGGGGGAGGGCAGGGTGGGGGCGGGGATCGGGCGCAGCGACGCAGAGGGATCGAGCCCCGCCGTACCCGGTCAGGCCCCCACCCCAACCCCAACCCTCCCCCGTGATCCCCGGATCAAGTCCGGGGAGGGGAGGGAGTCCGCGGAGCGGGAGGGTGGGGCCGGCGTTGCTGCGGAATTTGGCGGCGATGACTACGCGATGATGCGCGAGGTGCTACGCCGTCGCTTCGGCCGCGCCCTCAAGGAAGATCCCGAGCGCGAGCGCGGCATGTGGCCCGACCTCGTGCTGATCGATGGCGGCCAGGGCCAGCTCAGCACGGCGCAGGAGGTCTTCGCCGAACTCGGCATCGATGATGTGGCAATCGCGGCGATCGCCAAGGGTCCCGAGCGCAACGCCGGACGCGAGCGGTTCTTCCTGCCCGGCCGGCCGCCTTTCTCGCTCGAACCGCGCGATCCCGTTCTCTACTTCCTGCAGCGGCTGCGCGACGAGGCGCACCGTTTCGCCATCGGCGCGCACCGCGCCAAGCGGGCAAAGGCGATCGGCCAGTCGCCGCTCGACGAAATCGCCGGAATCGGCGCGCGCCGCAAACAGGCCCTGCTGCACCATTTCGGGTCGGCGCGGGCCGTCGCGCGCGCCGGGCTCGCCGAGATCGAGCGCGTCACCGGCATCAGCACAGCCATCGCAAAAAAGCTTTATGAACACTTTCACGCGGCTGGGTAAGATGACAGCCAATTGCCCGCGCGGTTCGCCCCGCTGGAAGGAAGTGTGCCGTTGACCAGCCTGCCCAATCTGCTGACCTTGTCGCGGATCCTGGCGATCCCGATTGTGGTCGCGACCTTTTATGTTTCCGGCGATTACGCGCGCTGGTTTGCCTGTGCCCTGTTCTCGGCGGCCGGGTTGACCGACTGGCTGGACGGGCATATGGCGCGGCGCTGGGCGCAGCAATCGGAGCTGGGCCGCTTTCTCGACCCGATCGCCGACAAGCTCTTGGTCGCCGCGACCCTGTTCATGCTGGTGGCGACTGACCGGGTGTCCGCGGGCGCCGTGCTGCCGGCCCTGGTGATTCTGTGCCGCGAGATCCTGGTGTCCGGCCTGCGCGAATACCTCGCCGAGCTGCGCGTCGGCCTGCCCGTATCCAAGCTGGCGAAATGGAAGACCGCGATCCAGATGGTGGCGATCGGGGTGTTGATCGTCGGCGATGCCGGCCCGGCTTTTCTGCCGGTTGCGGCGCTCGGCGAGAGCTTGCTGTGGGTCGCCGCGCTGTTAACGCTGGTCACCGGCTACGATTACCTGCGGGCCGGCCTCGCTCATATGACCCAGGCGGCGCCGCCGCACCATGGCAAGCCGCAGCATCTCGCCTGATTAGACGCGCGCTTGCGGCGGGCGCCCAGGCCACCCAAGTGACGCGGGGCCGCCTAAGTGTCGAAGGGATAGCCAGGGATGCGCATCTTCGGCCTTGCCGGCTGGAGCGGCTGCGGCAAGACGACGTTGCTGGCGGCGGTCATTCCCGAGCTGGTGGCGCGGGGCCTTGCGGTGTCGACGATCAAGCATGCCCATCACGAATTCGATATCGACCGGCCGGGCAAGGATTCCTGGCGACACCGCCAGGCCGGCGCCCGCGAGGTCATGGTCGCCTCGGCGCGGCGCTGGGCGATCATGCATGAGCTGCGCGGCGCCCCCGAGCCGACGCTCGAAGAACTGGCGGCGCGCATGAGTCCGGTCGATCTGCTGCTCGTCGAGGGCTGGAAGCGCCATCCCCACCCCAAGATCGAGGTGCACCGGCCATCGCTCGGCAAGACGCTGCTCTATCCCGACGATCCCTATGTCGTCGCGATCGCTTCGGACGAGGTGCTCGCGGCGCCCATCCCGCTATTGCCGCTCGGCGATGCCGGCGCGGTCGCCGCCTTCATATCGGACCATCTTGGGTTCGGATCATGGCGCAGCTGAGCGATGATTGCTTTGCTTTCGGCGGCGCGCTGCTCGGCGTCGACGCGGCGCTCGCGCTGATCGAGGCGCGGATCGCGCCGGTCGTCGACAAAGAGGTGGTGAAGCTGTCGGAAGCGGCCGGGCGCATCCTCGCGCGCGATGTCGTCGCCGCGATCGATGTGCCGCCCTACGCCAACAGCGCCGTCGATGGCTTTGCCGTCGCCCATGCCGATCTGTCTCCCGATCGCGAGACGATCCTGCCATTTGCCGGCAGGGCGGCGGCCGGCCATCCGCTCGGCCGCGCAGCGGCGCGCGGCGAGGCGATCCGCATCTTCACCGGCGCGCCGATGCCGCAGGGCACCGACACCGTCATGATGCAGGAGGATTGCGTCGTCGAGGCGGGCCGGGTGCGCCTCAAACCCGGCATCCGCAAAGGCGCCAATCGCCGCTTTGCCGGCGAGGACGTCGCCGCGGGCAGCGTGGCATTGCCCGCCGGGCATCGGCTGAAGCCAGCCGATCTCGGCCTCGCCGCGGCGCTCGGCAACGACAGCCTCGCGGTGTTCCGGCCGTTGCGCGCGGCGCTCTTGTCGACCGGCGACGAGGTCTGCGAGCCGGGAACGCCGCTCATGCCGGGCATGATCTACGACGCCAACCGGGTCATGCTCGCCGCGTTGTTGCGCGCGCAGGGCTGCATCGTCAGCGATCTCGGCATTTGCCCGGACCGCGCGACCGCCCTCGCCGACACCCTCGCCGCCGCCGCCGCCGGACATGATCTGATCGTGACGTCCGGGGGTGTTTCGACCGGCGAGGAGGACCATGTCAGAGTCGCGATCGAAAAGCTCGGCCGGCTCGACTTTTGGCGGCTTGCGATCAAGCCCGGCCGGCCGGTTGCGCTCGGCCAGCTCAAGGGCGTGCCGCTGATCGGATTGCCGGGCAATCCGGTGGCCGCGGCGCTGACCTTCGCCATCCTCGCCCGGCCGCTGATCCTGCGCCTCAGCGGCGCGATGATTGCCCCGCCGCTTACCGTTCCGGTGCAGGCGGGCTTTGCCTACCGCAAGAAGCCGGGCCGCCGCGAATATCTGCGCGCGCGCCTCACCCGCGAGGGCGGCGCCGTCGTCGCCCACAAATACCCGAAAGACGGCGCCGGCATCCTGTCCTCGATCGTGCAATCGGACGGGTTCGCCGTTCTCGACGAGAGCATGAGCGAGCTTGTACCTGGGGCGCTCGTTGAGTTTTTACCCTTCTCGGAGGTATTCGCGTGATCAGGCCGCCCCTCCTCTCCCTCTCCGCCCGCCATGGTCCGTTGGGGGGCGGAGAGGGTCGGGGTGAGGTGGGGGATTCCAGGGCGCTTCTCCAGAGCCCACCTCACCCTCCCCATCGCTGCGCGATGGGTCCCCTCCCTCTCCCCCCTGAAGGGCGGAGAGGGCAAAATGGAGCGGCGTCGTGAAGCTGCTGTATTTTGCCTGGCTGCGGGCGCGCATCGGGCAGGCCGAGGAGGAGCTGGCATTGCCGGCGGAGGTGCGCGACGTCGCGGGCCTGCTCGAGTGGCTGCGCGGGCGGGGCGGCGGTTACGCCGAGGCGTTGCGCGACCTGTCGGTCATCCGGGTCGCGGTCAATCAGGACTATGTCGGGCGCGACCACCCGATCCGCGAGGGCGACGAGGTCGCGCTGTTCCCGCCGGTGACCGGAGGCTGAGCGATGATCCGGGTCCAGCGCGAGGATTTCGATACCGGCGTCGAGCTCGAGCGGCTGGCCGAGGGCGACCACGGCATCGGCGGCGTGGCGAGCTTTGTCGGGCTGGTGCGCAATGTCTTGGGCCCTGGGGGCGGCCCCGCGGGGGTTTCCGCCCTCATTCTCGAACATTACCCGGGGATGACCGAGAAGAAGCTGACCGAGATCGAGGCCGAGGCCAACCGGCGCTGGCCGCTCTCCGCCTCGCTGATCATCCACCGTTATGGTAGGCTCGAGCCCGGCGACCGCATCGTGCTGGTGGCGACCGCCTCGCCGCATCGCGAGGCAGCGCTCGCCGCCTGCCATTTCCTGATCGACTGGCTGAAGACCGAGGCGCCGTTCTGGAAGAGCGAGGAGACGCCCCAGGGCGAGCGCTGGGTCGCGGCGCGCGCCGCGGACGACGAGGCGACCCGGCGCTGGCGCGGGGAGTAAGCGAAGTTTTCGTGTTGGAAATGACGAACATCAACCATTAGCACTGGATCAAATGAACAGGTCTAAAGAGACGAGTGTTGCCGATCGCCAGAGCGCCGCCGCGACCGCGAAGAAGGCGGCGTTGGAGAGGTACCGCGCAATGGCGAATGACCCGGGGCTCGCCGAGCGTCAGGCGGTCCGGCAAGCTGTCAGCGCTGCTCGCAGCACCCGCGTCGCGGAGCGCAGGGCCGCCCGGCTGGCCAGCGAGGCCCGAGCGGCGGCTGAGAGGGCGGCCGAGGAAGCCGCCCAACAGGCAGCCCGCGAAGCAGCCGCCCAGGCCGAACACGCTGCCCGCGAGGCCGAGGCCGACGAGAAAGCCGCCAGAGACCTCGCGCTGGACGCCGAAAAGCAGGCCGCGCGGGATGCCCGTTATGCCGCCCGTAAGGCCAAAAAGCGCAAAGGGCGCTAGCCGGACCTTACTTCACCGCCGAAAAGCTGGTCGGCTGCAGGAACGAATTGACCACCTTCGCGACGATCGGGCCGTTCTTCTCGGTTTCGGCGCGTTTGGTGTGCCATTCCGGATCGGCCTGAAACGCGGTCCATTTCTTTTCGCGGTCGGCGAGCGAATCCCATTGCAGCATGTAATAGAGCGCCATGTTGGAATCGCCGACCAGCACGGTCCAGAACCCGGCCTGCTTGATCTGGTGGCGCTCCCAGATCTTCAAGGTGATCGTGTCGAACCGCTTCAACAGGTCGGGCAGGCGGCCGGGGACGGCGTAGTAGACGCGCAGCTCATGGATCATGTCGTTCCTCCTTGAGGCAGGATTATTTCACCGAAGAGAACAAGGTCGGCGTCAGGAACGAATTGGTGATCGAGGCGACGATCGGGCCTTTCTCCTCGGTCTTGGCGCGCGCCGTCAGCCATTCGGGATCG
>JBGPTQ010000091.1:0-7080 GCA_041490725.1 Allostellaceae bacterium
CTTGGTTTCGGGGTCGCGGCGATAGCGGTGGCAATGCGCGGCGAAGGCTTCGGCGAGCGAGGAGGAGGGGGTGATCGGATACCACGCGCACACCGTTGCGCCGCCATAGACGGCCCCCAGCGCCGCCGCGTCGTTGCCGCTGACGAAAATCCGGTCGCCGACCTTGTCGCGGCGTTCGAGACGAAGCCCGATCGGACAATCGAGCGCCTGCGTCGCCCACTCGCGCCCGAGCTCCAGGGCGTGCAGATTGGGCTTGATCAGCGTGTCCTTGCCGCGGAACTGCTCGCCGATCAACTTTTCGATCGCCGGCACGTCCATGTCCAACAGCGCCGACAGCACGCCGAGATAGATGATGTTTTTGAACAGCTGGCGCTGGCGTACGTCGTCGTAGGCGCGGTTGCAGATCTCGGTCAGCGGCGCGCCGATCACGTTGATGTCGTCGCGAAAGCGCGAGGCTGGCATCGGCTTTGTCGAATCGTAGAGCAGGTATCCGCCGGGCTCGATCTCGGCGATGTCCTGGTTCCAGGTCTGCGGGTTCATCGCGACCATCATGTCGACGCCGCCGCGCCGTCCCAAATGGCCGCTGTCGTTGATCCGCACCTCGAACCAGGTTGGCAGGCCCTGGATGTTCGACGGAAAAATGTTGCGCGAACTTACCGGGATGCCCATCCGCAGGACCGACTTGGCGAACAGCGCGTTGGCGCTCGCCGAGCCGGAGCCGTTGACGTTGGCAAATTTGACGACGAAGTCGTTGACGCTGGTTATCGGCTTCGGCATGCGGGCCCAGCCATTGTCATGTCGAGAAGGAATTTGCTCATGTCCCAGGCCCCGGTCGGGCAACGCTCGGCGCACAGGCCGCAATGCAGGCAGACATCCTCGTCCTTCGCCATGATCCGTCCGGTCTTCAGCGAATCGCCGATGTAGAGATCCTGACTGAGAGTGGTAGCCGGGGCGCTAAGCCGGGTGCGCAGCTCGTCCTCCGGGCCATTCTCGGTAAAGGTGATGCAGTCCATCGGGCAGATGTCGACGCAGGCATCGCATTCGATGCATAAGGGACCGGCGAAGACGGTCTGGATATCGCAATTGAGGCACCGCTCGGCCTCGAGAAAGGCGAGCTTGTCGTCGTAGCCGAGTTCGACCTCGGTTCGAATGTCCCGAAGCGCGGCCGAGAGGTCGCGCAGCGGCACCCGGTAGCGCAGATCGTTCGAGATGTCGTTATCGTAGCTCCACTCGTGGATGCCCATCTTCTGGCTGGCTAGGGTCACCCCGGGCGCCGGGCGCTCGCTGACATCCTCGCCGTGGCACGCCTTGTCGATCGAGATCGCCGCGTCATGCCCGTGCGCGACGGCCCAGATGATATTCTTTGGGCCGAACGCCGCATCGCCGCCGAAGAACACGTTCGGCAAGCTCGATTGCATGGTTTTCGGATCGACCTTGGGCATGTCCCAGCGGTCGAACTCGATGCCGATATCGCGCTCGATCCACGGGAACGCGTTTTCCTGGCCGATCGCGACGAGGACATCGTCGCAGGGAACGTGCGTATGGGGCTCGCCCGTGGGCACGAGGTTACGCCGGCCCTTCTCGTCGTATTGCGCCTTGACCTTCTCGAACAAGACGCCAGTGAGCGTGCCGCCTTCATGGGTGAACTCGATGGGCACGAGAAAATTGAGGATCGGGATGCCCTCGTGCGTCGCGTCCTCTTTCTCCCAGGCCGAAGCTTTCATCTCCTCGAAGCCTGATCGCACGACGACGGTGACCTCCTCGCCGCCGAGGCGGCGCGAGGAGCGGCAGCAATCCATCGCCGTGTTGCCGCCGCCGAGCACGACGACGCGGTGGCCGATCTTGTCGATATGGCCGAAGGAGACGCTCGACAGCCAATCGATCCCGATATGGATATGGGCGGCGGCCTCCTTGCGCCCGGGGATCTCGATCTCACGGCCGCGCGGCGCGCCGGAGCCGACGAAGATCGCGTCCCACTCGTCGGCGAGCAGCGCGCGCATGCTGCTGACGTAATGACCGAAGCGGGTCTCGACCCCCATGTCGAGGATCAGGTCGACCTCCTCGTCGGTGACGTGTTCGGGCAGGCGAAACCGCGGGATCTGGCTGCGCATCATACCGCCGCCCTTGGTGTCGCCGTCGAACATGACGCAGTGATAGCCCAACGGCATCAGGTCGCGGGCAACGGTCAGCGAGGCCGGGCCGGCGCCGATCAGGGCAATCCGCTTGCCGTTCTTTTCCGTGGGAATCGCCGGGAGATAGCGGCTGATATCGCCCTTGTTGTCGGCGGCGACGCGCTTCAGACGGCAGATCGCGACGGGCTCCTTCTCGACCCGGCCGCGACGACAGGCCGGCTCGCACGGCCGGTCGCAGGTACGCCCCAAGATCCCCGGGAAGACGTTCGATTCCCAATTGATCGCCCAGGCATCTCCGAAGCGCCGGGCGGCAATCAGGCGAATGTATTCCGGCACCGGCGTATGCGCCGGGCAGGCCCATTGGCAGTCGACAACCTTATGGAAATAGTCCGGATTGCTGATGTCGGTGGGCTGCAATACGCTTCTCCTGCCGGTCGGCCGATGTCCGACCGGAACTCGCTAGCGACACGACCGGCTCGCCATACCGGACCTCCCGGTCCGGCCTTCGGTTCGAAACACCCCGACGTGGCCGCGCCTTATACCCGGACTCGCTGCGAGCGTCATCCCTCGCTGTTGTCCCACGCCGCAGATCAGGATTGCGCCTGCGACAGCTTGCCTCATCCGCGCCAGGGACGCAACGGCGCGAACGGCGGTGGTCAGGCCAGGGGGCGCGGCAAAGCGCGCCTTGACTTTGATATGGGTACGGCGCATTTGCGGCCCTAGAGCTTTGAGCTCTTCCCGTGGAGCAGAAGCTGCGCCGGCCGTCCGAGCGAGGGTCGAATTACCGCAGCAAACCAGGCGGAAACTGCTCTGCGATTGATTGATTTTCTCCGCAAACATGGCTGGTGCGCCCGTCCGATCCTTCGGATGCGCGGTCGCTCGACCGGCCCTCACCCCAGAAAGAACCGGTAACAGTGATTTCATTTGAAGACTTGGCTCTCGTCGAGCCGATTCGGCGTGCGCTCAAAGAGGAAGGCTATAGCGTGCCGACGCCGATCCAGGCGAAGGCGATCCCTCAGCTCCTCGCCGGCCGCGACCTGCTCGGCATCGCCCAGACCGGCACCGGCAAGACCGCCGCCTTTGCGCTGCCGATCCTGCAGCGCCTCGCCGCGGAACATCCCGCCGGCAACCGGCGCAAGACCGCGCGCGTTCTGGTGCTGACCCCGACGCGCGAGCTTGCCCTCCAGATCGAGGAAAGCTTCCGTGCTTACGGAAGGCATCTCGGCCAGCGCACCACCGTCATCTTCGGCGGGGTCGGTCAGCACCCGCAAGTTGCCACGATGGCGCGCGGCGTCGATATTCTGGTCGCGACCCCCGGGCGGCTCCTCGATCTGATCGGCCAGGGGCACGTCGTGCTCGACGGCGTCGAAACCGTGGTGCTCGACGAAGCCGACCGCATGCTCGACATGGGCTTCATCCATGACGTGAAAAAGATCGTCGCGCTGGCGAAGAGCCGGCGCCAGACGCTGCTGTTCTCGGCGACGATGCCGCCCGACATCGCCCGCCTCGCTGCGGGCATCCTGCGCGACCCCGTGCGCGTGGAGGCGACGCCGCCGGCCACGACCGTTGCGCTCGTTCAGCAGCGCGTCGTCTTTGTCGAACGCGGCGACAAGCGGGACGTACTGTGCGCCATGCTGAAAGATCCCGCGCTGGCCCGCGTCCTGGTCTTTACCCGGACCAAGCACCTGGCCAACCGGGTCGTCGAGCAGCTTGGCCGATCCGGCTTTGCCGCCGATGCGATCCACGGCAACAAATCGCAGAGTGCCCGGCAACGCGCGCTCGAAGCGTTCCGCGCCGGCAGGGTCCGCATCCTCGTCGCCACCGACATCGCCGCGCGCGGCATCGACATCGACGGCATCACCCATGTGGTGAATTACGAGCTGCCGAACGTACCGGAAACCTATGTCCACCGCATCGGCCGCACCGCCCGCGCCGGCGCCGGAGGCGCGGCGATCTCGCTATGCGACGGCGAGGAGCGCGCCTATCTCCGGGACATCGAACGGCTGATCGGACAGAAGGTGCCGGTGCTCGACCGCCGCGATGGGCGCGCCACCGCGCCACCGCGCCGCGCCGCGTAGCAAGTCGGCAATCGGTAGGGCGGAAAAGCGCAGCGCATTCCGCCGATTTGCTGCAGAGGCGGCTCAGAGGATTTGATTGCGCAGCGCGGCATCGCCGCGCCACAGCCGGTCAAGATTGTCCTCTAGGATATCAAGGACGTTGTCCTCGTAACGGCGCGTTTCCCCCGCGGTGTGCGGCGTGATGAACGCGGTCTCGATGTTCCATAGCGGCGAGGCGGGCGCCAACGGCTCCTCCACCGTGACGTCGATCGCGGCGCCCGCGATCCTGCCCTCCGACAGGGCTTGTGCCAGCGCCGCCTCGTCGACGCACCGTCCGCGCGCCACGTTGATCAGGAACGCCGAGCGCTTCATGGAGCCCAGCGCGGCGGCATCGATCAGGTTCTCGGTTTCCTTGACCAGCGGGCAACTCAAGGCGACGAAATCGGCCTGTGGCAGCAGTGCGTTCAACTCGCCCATGCCATGCACCGCATCGGCCGCGCCCGCGCCGTTGCCGGGATCGCGCCGCAGCCCGATCACCCGCATGTCGAATGCCTTGGCGAGCCGCGCCAGCCGCCCGCCGATGTCGCCGAGGCCGACGATCAGCAAACTCTTGCCGCCGAGTTCGTCCTCGCGCGCCGACAGGTCGCCGATCATGCCGCGCCAGACGCGCTTCCTCTGATTGTCGCGGGCCTCGGGCAGCCGCCGTGCCAGCGCCAGGATCAGCGCCATGGCGTGTTCCGACACCGCTTGTGCATTGACGCCGCGCGCGCTGGCGAGGCGGATGCCGCGTTGCTTCAGGGTCTCGCGCCCGAACTGATCCGTGCCAGCCCCGATCGCCTGGATGAAGCGCAGCTTCGTCGCGCGCTCGACGAGATCGTCGCGCCACAACCCCGAGATCACCAGCACGTCGGCATCGGCGATGCGCCGGCCAAGCTCCTCGGGGCTGCGAACCTCAAAGCTCGCGATACCGGTATTGCGCCGAGCGAACTGCGCCTCAAGCTGATAGGCGACATGCGCGAAGCAGATGATCGTTTTGTCCGGGGACGGCAGCACGGTCAGGTCCTCCCTCTCGTTCCCAGGAGCCCGCGCAGACGGCAAAACCGCGTGACGGCTGAGAAGTGTGTGAATACTGTACCCTGACCGCGGGAGACTGTGCCCGCCAAGATGCCGCTACGGGAGGAACACACGCCATGCGCACGCACCGCATTCTGATCGAGAGTCTGGGGATCGCGCTGATCGCGATCTTCTGCGGTATCGCCGGTCCGGCCAAGGCTCAGGCCCCGGCTGCCGGCCCGATCCAGCCCTGGGGGCTGCCGCCCTTGCCGCCGGGGGTCGGGCCGGTCGAAAAATTCGCCGATATCAGCGCCACGCCGCAGGGCAAGTTTCTGGAAGGCGGCTCGTTCGATTCCCAAGGCAATCTGTGGTTCGTGGCGATCGGTACGGGATGGGTTTCATACCTGACCCCGGACGGCAAACTGGTTCCGGGGTTCAACTGCAACCCGCCTGCCGAACTCGGTCAGACCTGCGAGCCGCAGGGCACCCGCTGGCTCGATGGCAAGCTCTACGTGGCAACCCGGCACCGCGGCATCCTCGTCTACGACCCACAGACGAAAGAGGTCAAGACGCTGGTTTATACCTACCGCAATCAGTTGTTCAAAGGCCCCAATGATCTCGACTTCGATGCCGAGGGGAACCTGTTCTTCACCGATCCCTGGGCAACCGGTCCCGGGCCCAATGCGTCTGACCGCACGGGCGCGGTGTACCAGTACTCGCGTGACGGCGTACTGCGCAAAATCATCGACGACATGATGTTCCCCAACGGCATCGCGGTCTCGCCCGACAACAACGTGCTGGCGATCGGCGACTTCAACGCCGGGCGGATGTGGTATGGGGCGTTCATGATTGGTCCTACAATGGGCTGCCCGCAATGCCCAAAGGACCCGACCCATACGATGTTCGCCGGGATCAAGGCCGGCAGCTACGTCCCCGGCAACGGCGGCCCCGACGGCATCCATTACGATGTCAAAGGCAATCTATGGGCAGCACTGCCACGCGTCGGCGGCGTCATCGAAATCGATCCGCGCGGCGTCATTCTCGGCTTCGTGCCAATCCCGGGCAACGACCTCTTCACCACCAATTTCGCGTTCGGCGGCCCCGACAACCAATACATCTACATGGAGGGGGCGATCAGCGGCACCTTCTGGCGTTTCAAGGCGCCCTATCCCGGCCTGATCGGCCCGGGCGGCGTGCGCCTGCCGGCGCAGCCGTAACCCGCGCGGCTTAGCGCCAATTTTGCCCTCTCCGCCCCCGGGGGGCGGAGAGGGAGCGAACTGTACCAATTACGCGGCGGTGCGCTTTGGCAGCAGGTGGGCGACTTTCGGCATGACCTCTTTGGCCAGCAGCTCCATCGAATGATGCCAGGCCTGCGGGGTTTCGCTGTAGTCGAAGCAGAATAAGAGGAGGTGGCCGAAGCCGCCGACCTCGTCGTACATCCGCTCGATCTTCTCGACGACCGTGGCGGGCGAGCCGATCAGCCAGTTGTGCCGGGCGCAGTATTCCGGGGTCACGTCGCTGTCGGCGACCGCCTCGTCATGCTTCAAAAACTGGATCACCCCGACATTCGTCAACAGCGGCAGGAAGTATTCGCGCATCATCCTGCCCATCTGCGCCCCGACCGACAGCCGCCAGGCTTCGGCATCGCTGTCGGCCACGAAGATTTCGCGCACCAGGCGCCAATCGGCCCGGCTCGGGGTGCGCCCGCTGCGCCGCCCACCCTCCTCGACCGAGGCCCAGTGGCTGGCGACATAGGTCTGGTTGAGGTTGAGGCTCATCGGCAGGAAGCCGTGCTCGCCGGCCAGCTTCAAGGTATCCGAGCCCGGGCTGACGCCGGC
>JBGPTQ010000092.1:0-7048 GCA_041490725.1 Allostellaceae bacterium
CGAGGAAAGTTCGGTCGGCAAACCCGCTTCGGCAAGGTGGTGGCGGACGCGATGCAAATCCTGCCCCGAGGCGAGGCCGAGGCGCACGGCGAAATCGAAGGCGAGGACCATGCCGCGGGCCACCGCCTCGCCATGCAGGAGCCGGTCGCCAAACCCGGTCTCGGCCTCGAGCGCATGGCCAAAGGTATGGCCGAAATTCAACAAGGCGCGATCGCCGGTTTCGCGCTCGTCGGCAGCGACGATCGCCGCCTTCATCCGGCAGCTCACCATGACCGCGCGCGTCAGCGCCGCCGGTTCGAGATCGCAAACCGCCCCGCCCTCCACTTCGAGCGACTCGAAAAAATCGACGTCGCGGATCAGCCCGTATTTGACGATCTCACCATAACCGGCGCGCACTTCGCGACGTGGCAATGTCGCAAGGCTCGCCGTGTCGGCCAGAACGAGGCGAGGCTGGTAGAAGGCGCCAATGAGGTTCTTGCCCGCGCTGGTGTTGATCGCGGTCTTGCCGCCGACCGAGCTGTCGACCTGGGCCAAGAGGGTCGTCGGGATTTGCACGAAATCGATGCCGCGCAAGAGGGTCGCCGCGGCGAACCCGGCAATGTCGCCAACCACCCCGCCGCCCAATGCCACCAGCATCGTGCCGCGTTCGATGCCGCCGGCGAGGATATCGTCGACGAGCCGACCGAAATGGGCGAGATCCTTGGTGCCTTCGCCCGGCGGCAGCACGACCGCGCGGTGCGCGATGCCGTGCTCGGCGAGGCTGGCGCAGAGCGGCGCCAGGTGATGGCGCGCGACCGTCTCGTCGGTGACGATGACGGCCTGACGCCGCCGCAGCAACGGCAAGATCTCCGCGCCGGCGCGTCCAATGAGGCCGGGACCGACCAGGATGTCATAGCTGCGCTCGCCGAGTTCGACGCGCAGCCTCTCGATCGCGCTGGTGGCGGTCGTTTGGGCGGTCCTTTGCGCTGTCATTCCTCGCTCTCCAAACTGGGCGGCCGCAAAGCCCGCTCCGAGCCGGCGAGAGCGGTAATCACCCGCGTCGTGGTGAGCTCCAGCGGCCCCTCGCCACTGTCGATGGTCACATCGGCCTCGGCATAGATCGGATGCCGGCGCTCGATCAGCTCCGCGAGTACGGCGCGCGGGTCGCGTTCTTGCAGCAACGGCCGATTGTTGCGCCGCGCGACCCGCGCGAGCAGCACGTCGAGATCGGCGCGCAGCCATACCGAGACGCCGCGGCGGACGATCAGGGCCCGGGTCGCAGGGTCCATGAAGGCGCCGCCGCCGGTCGCCAGCACATGGACCGGCTGTTCAAGCAATCGCGCGATGACGCGGTGCTCACCGTCGCGGAACACGGCTTCGCCACGATTTCGGAAAATCTCCTCGATCGTTTCGCCCGCCGCCGCCTCGATCTCAGTATCCGAATCGAAAAAGGGTAAATTGAGGCGTGCCGCCAAGCGGCGCCCGATCTTGGTCTTGCCGGCGCCCATCAGGCCGACGAGAACGATCGTGCGGCGGGGCGTGAATCCCTGCGCCCGCGCCGCTGTTCCGGCCGTTTGCCTGGTCTGGAGGTTCACCGCGCGCCTCTGGTTCCTCGCCGCGCTTCCGCGCGACGCGTCGGGAGGGTACTAGCATAATGCGCAGCCTGCTCGTCAATCGGCACGGCGGCGCCCAGGGCAACCAATCTGGGCGGGAATGCGGGTCGCGGGATGGGAAGGCTCACCATTTTCCTCGTTGTCGTCATGGTGCTGGCGCTCCTCGCCGGCGGCCTGTTGCTGGCCTATTGGGATTTCCCCGTGCCGTCGATTCCGGTCGAGAAGGTGCTGCCCGATGCGCGCTTCCCGAAATAAACCGTCGTCCGGCGCGGCACTGTCGCGGCGGATCGAGGCGTTTCTCGAGATGCTGGCGGCCGAACGCGGTGCGGCGCGGCTGACGCTTGCTGCCTACCGCAACGACCTCGCCGATCTGGCAGGGTTTCTTGCCGCCCGCGGAACCGCGCTCGAAAACGCCGACGCGGCGGCTTTGCACGATTATCTCGCCGCCATGACGACGCGCCGGCTGGCGCCGCGAACGCTTGCCCGCCGGCTCTCGGCGATGCGCCAGTTCTTCCGCTTTCTGGTCAGCGACGGCGCGCGGGTCGACGACCCGACGGCGGGCCTCGACACCCCGCGGCTCGGCCGCCCCTTGCCGAAAATTCTCGGGGAAGGAGAGGTCGGACGGCTGATCGCCGCGGCCGCTTCCTGGCCTGACGAAGAGGGCGTGCGGCTGCGCTGCCTCCTTGAATTGCTCTACGCTACCGGTTTGCGGGTCTCCGAACTGATCGGCCTGCCGCTCGCCGGGGCGCAGCGCGATCCGCGCTTCCTCTTGGTTCGCGGCAAGGGCGGCAGGGAGCGGGTGGTACCGCTGAGCGCGCCGGCGCGCCACGCGCTCACCGCCTACCTCGAATGCCGCAGCCGCTTCCTGCCGCACGACCAGCCCCCCAATCCCAAAATGGCGCGCTGGCTGTTCCCGTCGCGCGGCGCGGCCGGGCACCTGACCCGCCAGCGCTGCGGCCAGCTGCTGAAAGAATTGGCGCTGGCCGCCGGGCTCGACCCGGCGCGGCTGTCGCCGCATGTGCTGCGCCATGCCTTCGCCAGCCATCTGCTCGATCATGGCGCCGATCTCAGGAGCGTGCAGCAAATGCTCGGTCACGCCGATATCGCGACGACGCAGATCTATACCCACGTCCAGAGCGAGCGGTTGCGCCGGCTGGTCGAGAGCGCGCATCCGCTGGCGCGGCGGAAATGACCGGAGCGGCACCCGGGCACCCCATTCAACGAGCAGTTGGGTCATCGCCATCGGCTCCGTTGCATCTGCAAGGAATCAGCAGCAGATCTCTCGCGCGCAGGTTTTGCAGTACGGATTGAGCGGGTATAAGCCCCTGATTTTCCGTGATAAATCGGCGGCGGCGGGTTTCGCGTTGCTCAACCCACCCTACGGTTTGCAGCAAATCAGCAGCAACTCTTCGGCTGCGGCTTGCAGCAAAAGGCACGATGGCGAGCGCCGCGGCCTCGTCACCGAGGCACGGCTCGGCGGTGCGCGGCGCCTTGTTTTGCGATTGCGTGTCGGACATCCGCACCCTCCATCGCCATCATATATGGGCGCTTGCCATTGCTCAAACCGCGAATCATCTCATATAATTGTGGCAATTTTAGCGTCGCTCTGCTGGCAACGATACCGCGGTGGCCCGTCGTGCGACCGCCGCGAACGAGAGCGGCGTTGACAAGGCTCGACGCGACCCTGAGATTGCCGCCCGCCGATGCGCCATTTTCTCGATTTCGAACGGCCGATCGCCGAGCTCGAAGGCAAGATCGAAGAACTGCGCCACCTGTCTGCCGACAGCGGGCTCAACATCGCCGACGAGGTCAGCCGGCTCGAGGCCCAGGCCAACCGGCTGTTGCGCCAGAGCTACGCGCGGCTGAATTCGTGGCAGAAGGTGCTGGTGGCACGCCACCCGGAGCGGCCGCACTGCCTCGACTATATCGCCGGGCTGATCAGCGAGTTCGTGCCGCTGGCCGGCGATCGCACCTTTGCCGAGGACCCGGCGATCGTCGGCGGCATCGGCCGGTTTCGCGGGCGCAGCGTGATGGTCCTCGGCACCGAAAAGGGCGCCGACACCGAGAGCCGGGTCACCCGCAATTTCGGGATGGCGCGGCCCGAGGGGTATAGGAAGGCGCGCCGGCTGATGCGGCTCGCCGAGCGCTTCGCACTGCCGGTGCTGACCTTGGTCGATACCGCCGGGGCTTATCCCGGGATCGACGCCGAGGCGCGCGGGCAGAGCGAGGCGATCGCCCGGGCGATCGAAACCTCTCTCGACATCCGGGTGCCGGTGATCGCCGCGATCATCGGCGAAGGCGGCTCGGGCGGCGCGATCGCGCTCGCTGCCGGCAATGCCGTGCTGATGCTGGAGCATGCGGTCTATACGGTGATCTCGCCCGAGGGCTGCGCCTCGATCCTGTGGCGCGACGCCGCGCGTGCCCAGGAAGCGGCCGAAGCGCTGCGGCTGACCGCGCAGGACCTCTTACGGCTCGGGGTAATCGACCGCATCGTGCCGGAGCCCCTGGGCGGCGCCCACCGGTTGCCGCAGGAGGCGATCGCCGCACTCGGCGAGGCGCTCGCCGAGGTCTTGCCTGCGCTGCTCGCGCGCGACGGTAACGTCCTGCGCGACGAGCGCCGGCGCAAATTCCTGGCGATCGGCACCAGGCCGCTGGTGTGATACCGCCGGCATACGGCCCGCGGCGGCGCATTGCCCGGATCATTGACCGGCGAAGACCGCTCCCCACATCTAGCGCGATGCGCCTGATACGAGCGGCGCCGGCGGCTTCATGGGAAGCTGCCGTTTTCTCGCTGGAAGGTACCCGATGGTTCCCCAGGAACGCGATCTGATCACCACCCTGCTCGCGCGCCTCAAGGGCGCCGCTGGGCAGCCGAAAGATCCGGAAGCCGACGCGCTGATCCGCCAGGCCATGGTGGAGCAGCCGGACGCGCCCTATTACCTCGTGCAAACCGTGCTGATCCAGGATCTGAGTCTGCATCAGGCGCAGAACCGGATCGCCGAGCTGGAAAAGCAAGTGACCGACGCCCAAGGGGCGGTCAAGCCGGCAACCAGCTTTCTCGGAGGCCTGTTCGGGACCAGCCAGCCGGCGAGCCCGGCTGCCGGCAGCGTTCCGAGCGCCGGTCCGTGGGTCCGCGGGCCGCAAGTTGCGGCAGCGCCCGCGCCGCAGCCCGGCTACGCCCAGCCGCAGCAGGGTTATGCTCCCGCCGGCGGCGGTATGATGGGTGGCGGCATGATGGGCGGCATGGGCGGCGGCGGCTTCCTGCGCTCGGCCGCGGCGACCGCGGCGGGAATCGCCGGGGGCGCCTTGCTGTTCCAGGGCATCTCCTCGCTGTTCGGGCATGGTTACGCAAACAGTCTTACCGGCGGCATGGGTTTGACATCCGGTCTAGGCGAGACCGTGATTAACAATAATTACGGCGATAGCGCAGCGAGCGGCACCGATTACAGTGGCGGCGGCGATTTGGGTGGCGGTGGCGATTACGGTGGCGGCGGCGACAACGCCGACGGTGCCGATTTGGGCGGCGGTGGCGATTACGGCGGCGGCGGCGGCGATACCTCCTGTTGAAGCCCCACAGGCCGGGGACGTAGCAGCCCCAGCGCTTTTGCGGTGCGCCGTTGATACAGGCTGCGCGGCCCGGCGCTGTTATTCGGCAGCATGAGCTTCACGGCAGCGCTCGCTGCTCGACCGCTGAGAGAAATTAGATGGGCAAGCTCGCGCCGGGCGCATCACCCTCTAGCGCATTGGTTGATGGGCTTGAAGGAGGAGAGAAATGGGCGATTTCCTTAGATTCGAGACGATGATCACCCCGCTCGTGATCCAAGCGATCTTTTGGATCGCTGTGGTGATCTTGATCATCGCCGGTGTCGTTCAAATTGTAGCGTCGGATGGCGGTGTCGGGATTGCGACCGGTTTGGCGACCATAATCCTGGGGCCGCTGCTCGCCCGAATTTATTGCGAGATAGTTATCGTGTTCTTCCGCATCAACGATCACCTACGGGCGATCCAACACAATACGGAGAGGGTGTGAGGCAGCCGCGGCGTGCCGCGCGGGCGCCCGCTCAGGGGGCCGAGACCCGGCAGCTCAACCGATTCAGCCGGAGCCGATCGTGCTCTGGTCGACTACCAGAGCCAGGTCTCGGGGTTGTCGTACGGAGCGCCGGCGAAAATCGCTTTCAGCCCTTTGGCGCAGCGGACGGTCATCCAGATAAGCGTCAACAGCATGAGAAGCCAGCCGATGTAAATTAAACTCGTCACCACGCTGATGACGCCGAAGAGCAGCCCGATCCAGAACGTTCGGATCTGCAGCTGATAATGGGTCTGCAGCCAAGCCGGCGCCTCCTCCCTGTTTATGTAGGCAAAGATGACGCCGACTATCGGGGCGATAACGGGAATAATCCACCCAACAACGTACAGGATGTAGATGGCCTTCGCTGTGCTTGCTTTCTCCAGATCGCTGGCGTTGACGACGATGCCAGATTGGCTCACGGTAGCCTCCTCGGTTTTCGGCGCGATGGCCCGGTCCCCGCCGCGCCGACGCCTAAAGGTTAGCAGATACACCGCTACGGCACAAATGCGCCGCCGCAATTTTAACCATACGTTGCATGAAAATCCGTGTCAGACGGGCGGGCGGCCTACCACAGCCAAGTCGCCGGGTTTTCATACGCGGCACCTTGTGCTAACAACTTCAGCCCCTTAGCACATCGAATGATCCACCAGAGGTCGCTTCGCTGCTCCGGCATCACGGCGAAATTCGGTCAGGCAGCGGCTTTTCGATTGGCCGCCAGCCGCGCATCGACCTGAGCGACGGTCTGGTCGACGATCGCGTTGTGCATGCCCAATTGCGCCGCGATCAGCTGCACCAGCCGGTCGGTCCGCTCGATGTTCGGCACCCCGTTGTTGAGCGCGCGGGCCGCCGAGGACGGCCGCACCAAATCGTTTGCAGCGGTGGCGTATTTCTCGAACGGCACCAGATCGTTCGGCGAGGCGCCGAGCTTCTCGCACACCCCGCACACCCAGTTGTAGACCGCGCGCGATGTCGCGATGTCCTGATGCACCGCGTCCTTGATGTCGATCGCCGAATCCTTGGTGACGCAGCGATAATTGCCGGTCAGCAGCATCGCCCATTTGGCGAGCGGCACGAAGATCGAATCGTGCACCCTGAGCTTGACCGGCAGCTCGATCGCGCCGTCGCCCGGGTTGTAGCGGGCCGCATCGACATCCTTTTCCATCTGCCGCAGCATCGCGGTCGACTGGTCGGAATCGAAGCGGGCCACCTTGAAGTTGGTCGGCAAGGTGACCTGCAGCACGTTGATCTTTTCCCCGGGCGGGCGGATCGCCTGCGGGTCCGGGCTGCACAAGGTCAGCCGCCCGGGCTCGAAATTGTCCCAGACGCTCGCATCGGTATAGGCCGGCTTCAAGGCGTCGGTGTTGAGCCCGGGGATGCGCTTCAAATA
>JBGPTQ010000093.1:0-7043 GCA_041490725.1 Allostellaceae bacterium
CGTTTTTTTTAAGTCGGATATAGCGCATCGAGGGGGCGCTCACGCGCGCAGGTGGAGGACGCAGATCAACGTGAACAGCCGGCGCGCCGTGGCGTGGTCGATCGTCACCTTGCCGGTCAGCCGCTCGATCAGCAACGCCGATCCCTCGTCATGCAGCGACCGCCTTCCGACATCGATCGCCTCGACCTGCGCCAGGCTCTTGCCGCGGATCGTCTCGTAATAGCTCTCGCAGACCAGGAAATAGTCCTTGACGATGCGGCGGAACGGCGCGAGCGCCAGCATGATCGTCTCGCCCGACCCGCCCCCCGTCGCATTCCCGGGGGCCCGGATTTCCATCGCCAACCGGTTTTCCGCGATCGCCAGATGCAGATGAAACGGCCCGGCGCGCCCGGACAGCGGGGTGAAGCGATTGTCCTTCAAGAGATCGGTGATGGCGGTGGCGCGCTCGTGCTCGATCGCGGGACTGCGCCGCACGACGGTGCGTTCGTCGAGCGTGATCGCGGCGACCCGCTGCGGTAGCGCCCCTGGGGCCTCACTTGGTGTGGTCCTCATGGGCGGCCGAGCCTCAGAGCCAGTGACAAGGCGTGCGCGTCGAGACCCTCGGCTTCGGCCAGCCGGATGGCAGCCGGGGCAAGGGCGGCAAGGCTCGCCGCATCGCAGCCGACGATGGTCGTGCGCTTCATGAAGTCGAGGACGCCCAGCCCCGATGCAAAGCGCGCGCTGCGCGCCGTCGGCAGCACGTGATTGGGGCCGGCGATATAGTCCCCGATCGCCTCGGGCGTGTGGCGGCCGAGAAAGATCGCCCCGGCATGGCGCACCCGCAGCGCCACCGCCTCGGCCTCCTCGATCGCCAGTTCGAGGTGCTCGGGAGCGACGCGGTCGATCAGCGCCACCGCCTCATCCCAATCGGCGACCAGGATGATCGCGCCATTCTCCTGCCAGCTCGCGCGCGCGATCTCGGCGCGCGGCAGACGCTGCAGGTGGCGCGCCACCGCGCGTTCGACCGCGCCGGCGAAATTGGCATCGTCGGTGAAGAGGATGGCTTGTGCGGCCGGGTCGTGCTCGGCTTGCGACAGTAGATCGGCGGCGATCCACGCGGGATCGTTGCGCCGGTCGGCCAGGACGAGGATCTCGGAGGGGCCGGCGATCATGTCGATCCCGACCCGGCCGAAGACCCGCCGCTTCGCCGCCGCAACATAGGCATTGCCCGGCCCGACGATCTTGTCGACCGGGGCAATCGTCGCGGTGCCGTAGGCCAGCGCCGCGATGGCCTGCGCCCCGCCGATGCGATAGATTTCGGCGATCCCGACCATGTGGGCGGCGGCAAGCACGAGCGGGTTGAGGATCCCGTTCGGCGCCGGAACCGTCATGACCAGCCGCTCGACCCCGGCGACCTTGGCGGGGATCGCGTTCATTAGCACCGAGGAGGGGTAGGACGCCGTGCCGCCCGGCACATAAAGCCCGGCCGCGGCGATCGGCCGCCAGCGCTGAGCGAGCCGCACGCCGACCGCATCGACATAATCGATGCCCGATGGCAGTTGTCGGCGGTGAAAGCTCTCGATCCGCTCGGCGGCAAGGCGCAACGCCGCGACGGTCTCGGGCGGTGCCAGATCGGCGCCGGCGGCGATCTCGTCGGGCGAGAGGCGGAGCCGATCGGAGCTCAGCCGGACCCGGTCGAACCGGTTCGTATACTCGACGAGCGCCGCGTCGCCGCGCGCGGCCACCTCGTCGATGATCGCGGCGACGGCATCGTCGACATCGGCCGCGCTCTCGCGCTTCGCCGCCAGCAGCGCGCGGAACGCCGCCTCGAAACCGGGATCGCGGGTGCTGAGGGTGAGGGGCATCTCAACCTGGCCGCTGTTGGCGGTCACTGCCGTTCATAGACGGCCACCCCCTCACGCAGCACGATATCGGCAAACGACCCTTTTGCTTGGGCGCGCGCTTTCAGAGAGGAGGCGCGGCAGGGGAGGATGTCGACGGCATGGTGGTAGTCCCTCCTGGCTTGATAGACCGACTGCGCGCTGAAGGCCTCCTTCGGAGTATCGTCGTCGTCGACGACCAGCAGGTCTATATCGCTGTCGGGCCCTGCCTCGCCGCGCGCGACCGACCCGAACACAATGACGCGCTGTGGCCGGAAGTGGGCGACGACGGAGTCGAGCAGTTCGGGAGGGACCAAGGTCGCACTCATGCCGAATGCTAACGCATTTGCTGCGCGCGGCGAAGCTACTCAACGCCTCGCTGCGGCGGCCCGCTTAATGCCCCGACCCGGCTGCGGCGGCTGGGTGTCCGGTACCGAGGGTGGCCTGCCGCAGCCGCTCGATCCAGTGGCCGACCTCTTCCGGGCGGGTTTTCAGCGCCGGACGATTGACGATCAGGCGCGAGGTGACATCGGCGATGTGTTCGATCTCGACCAGGCCGTTCGCCTTCAGCGTCGCCCCGGTCTGCACCAGGTCGACGATATGCCGACACAGCCCCAGTTGCGGGGCCAGCTCGATCGCGCCATTCAGTTTGATGCACTCGGCCTGGACGCCGCGCGCGGCGAAGTGGCGGCGCGTGATCTCGGGATATTTGGTGGCGACCCGCAGATGGCTCCAGCTGCGCGGGTCTTCGTGAGCGGCCCAGTCCGCCGACGCCGCGACGGCCATATGGCAATGCCCGATATCGAGGTCGAGCGGGGCGTATATTTCGGAATAATCGAATTCCATCAGCACGTCATTGCCGGCGACCCCAAGCTGGGCCGCGCCAAAGGCCACGAAGGTCGCAACATCGAAGCTGCGGACGCGGATCAAATCGAGCCCCGGATCCGACGTGGCAAAGCGGAGCTGACGGCTCTTCGGATCGGCGAAGGCCGGTTCCGGCTCGATGCCGACACGGTAGAGCAGCGGCATGACCTCGCCGAGGATGCGGCCATTCGGCAAAGCCATGACCAAGGCTTCGGCACCGGAGCCGCCAGTGGAGCCGCCAGTGGAGCTGAACAGTTGCCGGCGTGGCTTCATTCCGACGGGTCCAGCGGATGGCCCGGCTGCCAGACGGTGGGCCAGGGCTCGCCGAAGTCGCGGGCGCGGCAACGTATCGCCGCGGCGGTCAGCCGGATCGTCGCACCGGCGGCAAATTCGAGATCGATCACCCCGCCGGTGGCGCTGCTTCCCGGGCCGAGTATCGGGCGGATTGCCAACAGGGACAGAATGCGGTCCTCCTCGCTGCGGTGAAAGCCGCGGTAAGCCACGCCGTCGATCTCGTCGAAGGCGACCCCGCAAAGGGTCCGCTCGAACGGCCTGCCCTCGCCCTCCCCGGCGCCGCCGCCCTCCCAGCGGAAGCGGTTGGCGACGAACACGAAAATTCGTGCATCGCGATCGTAGGCGAGATCGCGCACCGAGACGAGCGCGTCCTGCAGACAGGCCGAAATCACCGCAAGGTCTTCGGCATCCTCGGCACGCAGCCGCAGTTCCGTATTAGACGGAACCGGCTCAGGCGGCCCAGCCTTGTGCATCAACCGCGCAGCCTCTCGATCCGCGCGCCGCAGGCGGCGAGCTTTTCCTCGATCCGTTCATAGCCGCGGTCGAGGTGGTAGACCCGGCTGACCGCGGTCTCGCCTGCCGCGACCAGCCCGGCGAGCACCAGCGACACCGAGGCGCGCAAATCGGTCGCCATCACCGGCGCGCCCATCAGCCGCGGCACGCCGCGCACCAGGGCCGAGGCCTGGTGCACCGTGATGTTGGCCCCCATCCGGGCCAGCTCGGGGACATGCATAAAGCGATTTTCAAAAATCGTCTCGGTGATCATCGAGGCGCCCTCGGCGATCGCCATCAGCGCCATGATCTGCGCCTGTAGATCGGTCGGGAAGCCGGGATAGGGCTCGGTCATCACATCGACGCCGGCGAGGCGGCCGTTGCGCCGCACCGCGATCCCGTCGCCGGTGTCGGCAACCTCCAGCCCGGCGGTCTCGAGGATCAGCCGGACCGCCTCGACATGGTCGCGCCGGGCGCCCAAGAGCCGCACCTCGCCGCCAGTCGCGGCCGCCGCCATCATATAGGTGCCGGTTTCGATGCGGTCGGGGATGACCGTGTGGTGTGCGCCGTGCAGGCTGGCGACGCCGCGGATCGCCAGTCGGTCGCTGCCGATCCCGTCGATCTGTGCCCCCATCGCGGTGAGACAGTGAGCAAGGTCGGTGATCTCGGGCTCGCGCGCGGCGTTGATCAGCAGACTCTCGCCTTCGGCCAGCGTGGCGGCCATCAGCAGGTTCTCGGTGGCGCCGACCGAGACGCTGGGAAAGACGATCTCGGCGCCTCTCAACCCTTTGGGGGCGCGCGCCTCGATATAGCCCTCGCGCAGCTCGACCTCGGCGCCGAGGCGCTGCAGCCCCTTGAGGTGAAGATCGATTGGTCGCGCGCCGATCGCGCAGCCGCCCGGCAGCGAGACGCGTCCTCGGCCGCAGCGCGCGACCAGCGGACCCAGCACCAGGACCGAGGCCCGCATCTTGCGCACCAGATCGTAAGGCGCGGTCGTCGAGGTGATGTGGCGCGCCGACAATTCGAGCACCCGGCCCGGACGATCAGCCGAATCGCCGGCGTCCGCATGATCGCCATTTGGGGCGCCGATGCCGATCGCGACGCCGTGCTGCACCAGGAGATTGGCCATCGTCGTGATGTCGGCAAGATCGGGCAAATTGGCGAGGACGAGCGGGTCCGCGGTCAACAGACTTGCCGCCATCAGCGGCAGCGCGGCGTTTTTGGCGCCGCTGATCTTGATCGTGCCGGATAGCGGCACGCCGCCGCGGATCAGGATCTTGTCCATCGTCTCGGCTCCGGGCGGCAATGACCGCCGTATCGGGCGACGGCCGGGGCGATCCCCAGGGCGATCCCCAGGGCGATCCTCGACCGTACCGGTTGCTTTTTACGGGAGACCCCGGCGCCGCTCAAGCGGGTGGCTCGTTGCCGCCCGCCGCCTTGTCCGGCCGGTCGTCGGCGTCGGGCTCGCGGGCGCGGGCCTGCTCCTTGCGGCGCCGCAGATTTTCGCGCAACGCGCGCGCCAGGCGCGCTTCGCGCGCGGCATGCGCGATGCGCCCGGCAGGGGTTACTCGGGGGGCGTCGGCCATCCGGCGATGGAAGGGGAGCCGCGCGTCGCTGTCAATCTCGGTGGGCAATCTCCGCTGTTAAATCTCCGCGGCCAATCCCTGCTCGACGGGCAGGCTGACCTTGGCGGCGAGGATCACCGCGACCGCCTGCCTGGCGCCGTATTCGGGAGAGTGATCGGGATGGGTGCGCCGCCACGCCTCGACCCCGGCGCGATAGCACGCGACCAAAGACAGCCCGGCGCTGCGCACCGCCTCGAAGGCAGCGAGCACCGCGGCGGCCGCGACATCCCTTGTCGGATCAATTGTCGAGCCGCGCCACACCACTTCTGCGAAACGCGGCCGGGCAATCGCGGTTCCATCGGGGCGCTTGTCATGTCGCCGTGTCCCAGCCTTGCGCATCGCTCGGCGTCCGGCTGCTCGCCTTGCCAACCGGCGGGGCCTCGTGTAT
Source organism: Allostellaceae bacterium (assembly GCA_041490725.1). Classification (GTDB taxonomy): domain Bacteria; phylum Pseudomonadota; class Alphaproteobacteria; order ATCC43930; family CGMCC-115725; genus DATARH01. The sequence goes on from JBGPTQ010000093.1 coordinate 5,523, forward strand.
CCCGTGCCCCGCCTGCGCGAGCGCCAAGCTGCCGTAGCTCAGTGGTAGAGCACCCCCTTGGTAAGGGGGAGGTCGTAAGTTCAATCCTTACCGGCAGCACCAGCTAACGCAGATTTACCGCCGCTTAACCGGATTGCCGCATGCTGCTAGCATCTGGGAATGCAGCAACGGGATTGCGGCAGCATGCGCGGAACCCACCACACGGCAGGCCGCGTCGCGATGGCGGCGTGATGATCGGCTGGGCCCTCCGCCGGCTGGCGATCTGGACCGCTTTGGGGCTGCTGCTTTATGCCGTGGTCGGCTATCGCCTGGCGATGGCGCCGGATGCGACGGCTCCGGCTCCCGCAGCATCGGCGCCGACGGCCGAGAGCACGCGCAGCGTGGTGTCCAACTCGCTGGTCTTTCATGCCGACCAACGAGGCCACGTCATGGTCGACGCCGTCGTCAACGGCGCACCGGTGCGGTTTCTCGTCGATACCGGCGCCACGCTGGTGGTCCTGACCTTAAAGGACGCCGCAGCCGTCGGGCTCCGCCGCAACGATCTGGTCTTCAGCATGAAAACCTCGACCGCGAACGGTGTGGCCCGCGCCGCGCCGGTCAGGCTGCGCGAGCTTCGCATCAACCAGCTGTCGGTCGACGACGTTGCGGCGGCGGTCGCCGAAAATCTTGGCATCTCGCTGCTCGGCCAGAGTTTTCTGACGCAGCTCGACGGCTACGAGATGCGCGACGGGGTGTTGACCCTAAACTACTGGTAGGCTCCCGCCCTCGCCGGTGGGCGTGACTTGGCGCGTTTCTTGACAAGCGCGGCCGATCGTGCGGTGTTCGCCGCGCCCCCTCCTCTCGCCGGATGCCCCTGATGCACGCCTATCGTACCCATACTTGCGGCGCGCTGCGCCTGGCGGATGCCGGCATCACCGCCCGGCTGTCAGGCTGGGTGCACCGCAAGCGCGATCACGGCCAGCTCTTGTTCATCGATCTGCGCGATCATTACGGCGTCACCCAATGCGTGATCGACGTGTCCTCGCCGCTGTTCGGTGAGGTCGACGCGCTCAGGCTCGAAAGCGTCGTGTCGATGACCGGACGGATCGCCGCCCGCACCGCCGATACGGTCAATCCCAATTTGGCGACCGGCGAAGTAGAGCTGGTCATCGCCGCGCTCGACGTGCTCGCGCTCGCCGAGCCCTTACCCTTCCCGGTCAACAGCGACGCCGAATACCCGGAGGAAATACGTCTCCCCTACCGTTTCCTCGATCTGCGGCGCGAGCGGGTGCACGCCAACATCATGCTGCGCTCGCATGTCATCGCCGCGATCCGCCGGCGCATGCTGGCGCAGGGCTTCACCGAGTTTCAGACGCCGGTGCTGACCGCCAGCTCGCCCGAAGGCGCGCGCGACTATCTGGTGCCGAGCCGGTTGCATCCCGGCACCTTCTACGCGCTGCCGCAGGCGCCGCAGCAGTTCAAGCAAATGCTGATGGTCGCGGGGTTCGACCGCTATTTCCAGATCGCCCCGTGCTTCCGCGA
>JBGPTQ010000094.1:0-6996 GCA_041490725.1 Allostellaceae bacterium
CCTGTTTTGGAGGTTGAGAACGAGGTGTCGAGCCGATTGGCTTTTGATCCTAATGCCCGCCCGCGGGAAGCGGCGGCGGCAGGGCCGGCTCGTCGGCCGCCTCGAAGGCGGCGAGGCTCTCTTCGATCGCATCCTGCGGCAGATCGCGGGTGATGAAGACGATGCGGGTGCGGCGATCCGCGTCAGGCCAGCCGGGGAGCAGCACCGGCGGGTGAAACACGTGCTGCACGCCATGCAGCACGACCGGCTGCTCGGGGCGATCGGCGAGCGCGACGATCGCCTTCAGCCGTAAGAGATCGTCGCCGCGCATCGTTGCCAGGGCATCGAGCCAGCCCGACAACGCGCTCCACGAGATCGGCCGGTCGCGGGTGATGCAAAAGGCGCGGATGCGCCCATCATGGCGGTTAACGTCGTGGTGGTGATGGTCCTCGCCGTGGTGCGCCGCAACCGCCTCGTCCTGCAGCCAGCGCTGGACCTCGACATTCTTCGTCTGCGGGTCGAACAGGCCGAGGCCGAACAAATCGCCCGGATCGATCGCGCCGTGCGCCGCCCGCAAAAGCGGGGCGCCGGGATTGAGCGCTCTCAGCCGAGCCTCGAGCGCGGCCAGCACCTCGGGCTCGGCAAGATCAGCCTTGGTGACGATCAGCCGATCGGCGACCGCCGCCTGCTTCACCGCCTCGATCTGGCGGTCGAGCGTGCCGGAGCCATTGACCGCATCGACCGTGGTCACCACGCCATCGATCATGTAGCGCTCGGCGACGATCGGGTCCGAGAGGAGCGCGTGCAGCACCGGGGCGGGGTCGGCCAGCCCGGTCGTCTCGATCATCGCGCGGGTGAAATAGGGCACCCGCCCCTTGACCCGGCCGACGAACAGATCGGTCAGCGTGTTGACGATGTCGCCGCGCACCGTGCAGCACAGGCACCCGCTGTTGAGCAGCACCACATCCTCGGTCGCGCTCTCGACCAGCAGGTGGTCGAGGCCGATCTCGCCAAACTCGTTGACGATGACGGCGGTTCCCGCCATCCCGGGTTGCTTCAAGACGTGGTTCAACAGGGTCGTCTTGCCGCTGCCGAGAAAGCCGGTCAGCACCGTCACCGGAATGCGCGAGGCGGCGTTGATCCCTGCCATGAGCCCGGCTCCTTTCTACCACCCGTGCGAGCGGGCGGATTTTCCCGCGAATTGGCGGCTCCGTCGAGGCTTGTGCGCAACGGCTCTCTTAGATCCACCGGCGCGCCGCGGGGCTTCGCCGTGAAAATCTCCTGCCCTGCCGCGCCCGCCCCGGCTTATGATGGGCCTCATGCGAATCCAGCCTGCGGGTCGACGGTCATGAGCGACGTTCAGCATTTCATCAACGGCAAGCACAGTAACGGTTCGAGCGGGCGCTGGGGCGACGTGTTCAATCCGGCGACCGGCGAGCGCGCCCGCCGCGTCGCCTTGGCCGGCGCCGGCGAGGTCGACGCGGCGGTAAAGGCGGCGGCCGCGGCGTTCCCCGCCTGGGCAGCGACCCCGCCCTTAACCCGGGCGCGGGTGCTGTTCAAGTTCCGCGAGCTCTTGGAGCGCGACGGCGACGCGCTCGCGCGGCTGATCACCGACGAGCACGGCAAGGTCCTGTCGGATGCCAGGGGCGAGGTGACCCGCGGCACCGAAGTCGTCGAATTCGCCTGCGGCATCCCGCATCTGTTGAAGGGCGAGGTCACCGAGCAGGTCGGCCGCGGCATCGACAGCTGGTCGGTGCGCCAGCCCCTTGGGGTCTGCGTCGGGATCACCCCGTTCAACTTTCCGGCGATGGTGCCGATGTGGATGTTCCCGGTGGCGATCGCCTGCGGCAACACCTTCATCCTGAAGCCCTCCGAGCGCGACCCCTCGGTCGGGTTCCGCATCGCTGAGCTGTTGCTGGAAGCGGGGCTGCCGCCCGGTGTTTTCAATGTCGTCAACGGCGACAAGGAGGCGGTCGACGCCCTCTTGGCTCACCCCGATGTCGACGCGGTCAGCTTTGTCGGCTCGACCGCGATCGCCAGTTACATCTATGCGACTGCCGCACAAACCGGCAAGCGCGTGCAGGCGCTGGGCGGGGCCAAGAACCACATGGTGGTGATGCCCGACGCCGATCTCGACCAGGCGATCGACGCCTTGATGGGCGCGGCCTACGGTTCGGCCGGCGAGCGCTGCATGGCGGTCAGTGTCGCGGTCGCGGTCGGCGGGGTCGGCGACCGGCTGATGGACAGACTGGTGCCGCGGGTGCGCGCGCTCAAGATCGGGCCGGGCACCGACCCGGAAGCCGAGATGGGGCCGCTCGTCACCGCAACGCATCTCCAGAAGGTGCGCTCCTATGTCGATCTCGGCGTCGCCGAGGGCGCCAAACTCGTCGTCGACGGGCGCGGCCTCAAATTGCAGGGCTATGAGGACGGCTTCTTCCTCGGCGGCTGCGTCTTCGACGACGTCACGCCCGAGATGCGGATCTACCAGGAGGAGATCTTCGGGCCGGTGCTGGCGGTGGTGCGCGCGCCCGATTTCGAGCAGGCGGTCAAGCTCGTCAACGACCATGAATACGGCAACGGGGTCGCCATCTTCACCCGCGACGGCGACGCCGCGCGCGAGTTCACCAACCGCATCCAGATCGGCATGGTCGGGATCAATGTGCCGATCCCGGTGCCGATGGCGTTTCACAGCTTTGGCGGCTGGAAACGGTCCCTCTTCGGCGACATGGCGGTGCACGGCATGGAAGGGGTGCGCTTCTATACCAGGCTCAAGACCGTGACCGCGCGCTGGCCGGCCGGGATCCGCTCCGGCGCCGAGTATGTGATGCCGACGATGCGGTGAGATCAGGCGCCGCCTCGCGCGGCCCAATCCCAGGTTGACCATTGGCCCCAACGCGTTGCTGCATCTGTAGCGAATCAGTAGCAAAATTCTCGCAATAGTTGCGCCGGCGCTCGGCGGTGGACGACATGCCGCGCCCCATCGCCCGCGGCCCCCGGTTTCTCCCGTTATTCGCAAGTCGCTATCGGGCATCCCATCGACCGCGCCCGCCCGCGCTCAGAGATCCGTGTTGTGCGATAGAATACAATACGAATGTGGCAATTTTAGCGTCGGTCTAGCCAAGATACCCCGCGATTGACGCCGCGCGCGAGTTCACCAGCCGCATCCAGATCGGCATGGTCGGCAGCAATGTGCCGATCCCGGCGCCGATGGCCTTCCACAGCTTTGGCGGCTGGAAACGGTCCCTCTTCGACGACATGGCGGCACGGCATGGAAGGGGTGCGCTGCTTCCACCGCCAGTTGAAGACAGTCACCGCGCGCCGGCCGGCCGGGATTCGCTCCGGCGCCGAGTATGTGATGCCGACGATACGGTGACGGGGTCACCGGTCACGGTCATCGCGCTGTGGCAGTTTGTCATCGCCGAAGGGATAGGCTGTCGGAGGTTGAATCGAATGTTATGATCATTCGATGACTGGTCGCCGAATTCTGACCCACTGCCTCTTTCTGCTGGGTTTTTTTGCCGGCTCGCCGGCCTCGGCCGAGGATATGCCGCCGTCGCGGGTCGGACGGGTGAGCGCCGTCGACGGCAACCTCGCGCTGCGCCCGGCGGGCGGCGAGTGGAGCGGTGCGGGGGTCAATGACCCGGTCGCTTCCGGCATGTCGGCGCGAACCACCGCGCAGGGCCGCGCCGTCCTGCGCGTCGGCGCCGAGACGATTGCGCTCGCTGCGGCGAGCGAAGTTGATCTGGCGCGGCTCGACGCCAGCGCAACCCAGATCGTGCTGCGCCACGGCCGGATCGGGGTTCGGCTGTCTCCCCGGACGGCCGCCCTGACGCGCGTTGCGGGGGTCGATCAAGGGGTCGGGCAAGGGGTCGGGCAAGGGGTCGGGCCGGCGCGCAGCATCGAGATCGACATTGCGCGCGGCGGGGTTTGGCTGCTGACCCAAGGCGATTACGACATCACCGCGGGCGACGAGCGCGCGCCCGCCCGGATCGCGGTGCTCGACGGCCGCGCCCGTTTCGTCGGCAACGGGGTCGACAGCACAATCGCCACCGGCTCGGCGACTGTGCTGAGCGGCAGCGACCCGGTCGTCGTCACCCTCGATGGCGCGGCCGCCGACGATTTTGTCGCGTGGTGGCGCCCGGCAGGCAGTGATGAGGGGGGTTGGCAAGCGCTGCGCTACCTCTCCGCCGAGATGACCGGCTACGAGGCGCTCGACGGCAACGGCAGCTGGGAAACCGTCGCCGGTTACGGCGCGGTGTGGTTTCCGACAACCGTCCCCGATGACTGGGTGCCCTACCGCTACGGCCATTGGCGCTCGATCGCCCCCTGGGGCTGGAGCTGGATCGACGATATGCCGTGGGGTTTTGCGCCGTCGCATTACGGCCGCTGGGCCAACATCCCCCAATCAGATCCGCTGGACCCGGCAGACCCGGGAAGCGAGCGCTGGGGGTGGGTCCCAGGCACGCCGATCGCCGACCCGGTCTATGCGCCAGCGCTGGTTGCCTTTCTCGGCACCGCCGGGGTCGGCCTCAGCTATCCCGATGCCGTCGGGCCCGCGGTGGCGTGGTTCCCGCTCGCCCCGGGCGACACCTATTGGCCGGGCTATACCGCCGACCTCGACGCGATCCGCCGGATCAATCAGGGCGCGGTGGCCAACCTCGCAACGATCGGCCCGGGGGTCAACGGCGCACCGCCGGCCGAGATCGTCAACGGCGATTACCCGAACCGGCGGCATGCCAGCGTTGTGCCGCGCTCGGTGTTTCTCGCCGGCCGGCCGGTTGCCCCGGCGTTGCTTCAGCTACCGGGGCGGCGCCTCGAGAACGCGCCGCTGTTGGCGGGATCGCCGCAGATCGCGCCGGCAGCGCCGCGCGCGGTCGCCCTGGCGGTGGCGGTGGCGTCCGGCTGGGGTGCCGCCGGCCGCCTCGCCACCAGGACGGCTCCGAGATTGGCCCGGGCGATGCAGACCCTCACCCGCATTCTGAAGCCGCACGGCGGAACGACCGCTACTCGCGCGGCGCGGCTCGCCCGTGCCGGGCATTCGCCCGCGTGGAACGCGCAGCTGCCGCGGCCGCGCGTCATCGCGGCGGTGGCGTCGCCGCCCGCGCGCGCTCATCTGCGTCTCGTCGCCGCCCAACGCGCCATGGCGCGTTGAGGAGCGCCGGGCGGTGGCATCGCCGCCGCAGGCGTAGTAACCTCCCGGCGCCGTCCCCGTAGCTCAGTTGGATAGAGCATCGGTTTCCTAAACCGGGGGTCACAGGTTCGAGTCCTGTCGGGGACGCCAGATTAACCGCCCGATCGCCCAGCGGCGGCTTTCTAAAGATCGGCGATTTTCTCGGCGGCAGCGGCGCGGTCGCTGGCCAGCAGATCAGAATGCGCCATGTCGAATAATTACGTATTTTATCGTCGTGAAAATGATTTTCAGATCCAGCCCGACACTCCGCGTGCGGACGTATTGCAGGTCCCAGGCCAAGACCTCGCCCCAATTCAGCAGCCCGCGGCCATTGATCTGGGCCAGGCCGGTGATGCCCGGCTTGCAGGCGAACTTGTACATCTCCTCGGGTGTGTAGTACTGCAACACCTCGGGAGCCTCGGGTCGCGGTCCAACGAGGCGCATGTCCCCGACCAGCACGCACCACAGGTTCGGCAGCTCGTCCACCGAGAGCTGGCGCAGGATGCGTCCGACGCGGGTGACCCGCGGGTCGAATTCATAGGTGGTACGCTGTCGGTGAAACTCCTCCGGCACGAACTTATAGGCATAAAACTCGGGCCAACGGGTCCGCGCGTCGTGGTACATCGTGCGAAACTTCACCAACCGGAAATAGCTTGGCACGTAATATAAAGTATCGGGCTCGTAACCGCCCGGCGGCGGGAGCAGGTCGGTCCGCCCCTCGAGATCGCGTCCGTGCACCTTGATCGAGCGTCCCGGGCGCTGATGGAAGAACAGCACCGGCCCGGGCGAATCCCAACGGATCACCATCGCCTCGATCAGCAGCAACGGCAGCCCGAGCGTCAACCCGAGCAAGGCGACCAGCACCTCGAAGCTTCGATATAACGCCTCCGCCAGCCAGTTGGAAGAGCTGACGACATCGCGCACCGGTACTGCATACGCTTTGCCATGATGCGACCGGCTCGTCGCCCTCCCGCTGGCGGCCTGGACAACCGATTCCGGGCTCGGTTCCACCGCGAATGCAGCGCTGCCGACGGCATCCGGCGGACTCATCGAAGGCTGCACCCGATCCGTGAAACTTCGGTCTGCGCAGCACGGCCCCGGCACCCTCGCATAGCGCATGCTCGAATTTGGGGATTTGCAAACATTCACGAACTTTCCGACATCAGGGACGGGGTTATGACACGCTCAACGCCGGCGCGGACGCGAGTTCCGCACCGCCAACGCCTGCGCGCCTCTGCAACAGTCAATGCGGCACGTTTATCAGAACCCAACGAGTGAATCAACGTATGCGAGCCGACGGCATTGTTTAAGCGCGTAGAGGTTATGCTTTACAAAGTTCTCGAGGCGGTTGCCACGTCACTATTAAGCGTAACTCCATATTAATCAAGATGAAAACGGAAAACGGCGCTCTGCGGTTCTGCCGGTTGTCTGCCGACATCGTTACCAACGCAAAAAAGGCGGGAAAAGGGGGGTTGCAATCGCGCGAGAGCCTGTTACGGTTTGTGCCGCGTGGCGAAAGCTGGTCACTAATCGGGCGTGATGCTAACACCTGGGTAACCGTTGCCGCGGTGCGGTCGTGCGGTGTGGAGAGTCGTCCCAGCGGGGGCGCTCGGCGTGCCATCGGAGGAGATGAGGGACATGTCTGTGCAAGAAGTTGCGTCGTTCGATCCGATCCAGGCCAATGATATCGACGCGGAGTTGGAGCGGAGCCTGACGAACGAGTGGGACGCCAAAATCATGACGTACCCAAACGAGCGTTTCCCCTTCAACGAATGGATTCTGAACCGCATCCGGATGATGGGGTTTCCGGTCGAGGATCTGAGCTACTTCCACGAGGTGGTGCCGCA
>JBGPTQ010000095.1:0-6969 GCA_041490725.1 Allostellaceae bacterium
AGGGTGTCGCCACCGCGCTACCCGCACCCACCCATCGCCGTGCGATGGGCCCCACCCACACCCGCGCTGCGGGCGAGGGGCTAGAACGAGCGGGCGCGATGCGGGCGACCGACCGTTACGCCGCGCTGAATCGCCGCGCCCGGCACGATTATCTGATCGAGGATACAATCGAAGCCGGGCTCGTCCTGCACGGCACTGAGGTCAAGGTGCTGCGTCAGGGCGGCGCCAGCATCGCCGAAGCCTACGCCGACGAAGCCGGCGGCGAGCTTTACCTCGTCAACGCCAACATCCCCGAATACAAGGCCTCGGCGCATTTCAACCATCAGCCGCGCCGGGCGCGAAAGCTTTTGCTGCACAGGAAGCAAGTGAACCGGCTGTTGGGTGCGATCCGGCGCGAGGGGATGACCGTGGTGCCGTTGGCGATCTATTTCAACGAGCGCGGGCGCGCCAAGGTCGAGCTCGGCCTCGCGCACGGCAAGAAGAAGGCCGACAAGCGCCAGGCCGATCGCGATCGCGATTGGCAGCGCAACCGCGCCCGCATCATGCGCTCGCGCGAGTTGTAGGGGTCAGCCGCCGAGGCGCTCGGCGAGGGCGGCGAAGACCGCTTCGAACATTGCCTCGGTGAGCCTGCCGGTATTGGTGTTGAGCCGCGAGCAGTGATAGCTGTCGGCGAGCACCATTCCGTCCGGCAGCTCGTGCATCGCGCCGTGCACAAAGGGGTAACTGGCGCGCCTCAGCCCCCTCGCGGTGAGCACCTGACCATGGGCGATCGCGCCGAGCGCGAGGATCGCGCGCAGATCCGGCAATGCCGCCAGCTCGGCGGCAAGGAACCGGCGGCAGGCGCCGAGTTCGCTTGCTTCCGGCTTGTTCTGCGGCGGAACGCAGCGCACCGCGTTGGTGATGCGGGCGCGGCGAAGCTCCAGTCCGTCCTCCGCATGGGCATCGTAGCTGCCGACGGCGAGCCCGAATTTCAGGAGCGTGTGATAGAGCAGATCGCCGGCAAAGTCGCCGGTGAACGGGCGGCCGGTCCGGTTGGCGCCGCGCAGCCCGGGCGCGAGGCCGACGATCAGCAGCTCCGGCGCAGCATCGCCGAAGGACGAGACCGGGGCGTTGAACCAGTCGGGATGGGCCAGCCGCTGGGCCGCCCGAAAGGCGGCCAGCCGCGGACAGAGCGGGCAATCACGTCCCGGGGCACGTCCCGGGGCACCTCCCGGCAAAACCGCGGCCGGATCGCCGGTCAGGGCCTGCGCCTATTGGTCACTCGGTCTCGACCGGCTCGACGCGCGAGCGCGCGACCTCGTCGCGCGGATGATGGTTGCGCATGATGCTGGGCGCCAGGTCCTGCAGCTCGACGAAGCTGTCGGCCTGGCGGCGTAAATCGTCCGACGCCATAGGCGGCGTGGAGCGGATGGTGGACACCACCGACACCCGCACGCCGCGCCGCTGGACCGCTTCGACGAGCCGGCGGAAATCGCCGTCGCCGGAGAACAGGATCGCGTGGTCGATATGCTGTGCCATTTCGAGCATGTCGATCGCCAGCTCGATGTCCATGTTGCCCTTGATGCGGCGGCGCCCCATCGAGTCGGTGAATTCCTTGGTCGGCTTGGTGACCATGGTATAGCCATTATAATCGAGCCAATCGACCAGCGGCCGGATCGGCGAGTATTCCTGATCCTCAATCAACGCCGTGTAGTAGAATGCGCGAATCAACCGCCCTTTCGACCGAAACAGGTCGAGCAGCCGCTTGTAGTCTATATCGAACGCCAGACCTCGAGCGGCGGAATAAAGGTTGGCGCCGTCAATGAATATCGCAATGCGTTCTTCTGGATAGAAAATCATCTGAAACCCCAGCACGATCGAAATGTCAGTTATTCTCATGCGCGAGAGTCTCGCCGTCAAGCACGGCGCCAGAGGGGGTGATCGCGGGTGATCCTCATCGGCATCGGCAGCAACCTCGCAGCGCCGCGATTCGGCTCGCCGCAGGACACGGCGAGTGCGGCGGTGGCGCAACTGCCGGCGATCGGCGTCGCGGTCGTGCGTTGTTCGCGCTGGTACCTGTCGCAGCCGGTGCCCCCTTCGGATCAGCCCTGGTACGTCAACGCGGTCGCCGCAGTCGAGACCCGGCTGGCCCCGGCGGCACTGCTCGCCACGCTCTTGGCGCTCGAGACCCGGTTCGAGCGCCGGCGCGGCGTGCCGAACGCCGCCCGCACCCTCGACCTCGACCTGCTCGATTACGATGGCCGCCAATGCGCGACCCAGCGCCTCGTGCTGCCGCATCCGCGCCTGCACGAGCGCCGATTCGTCCTCGCCCCGTTAGCCGAGATTGCGCCCCACTGGCGGCATCCGCGGCTCCTGATGACCGCAAGCGAGCTGCTCCTTCGCCTGCCGCCGGGCCAGCCGATTCGCGCGCCTGGCGATCGAACAACGCCGAGCAGGTGATTGTGGTTGCGTCTGGACACCGATATAAGGCCGCGCCGATATGACCCTCGCTTGGCATAAAGGGCTCCCGCGGTGATGCGATGACCGTCTACGAAGCCGCTCGCGTCAATATGATCGAGAGCCAGCTGCGTCCCAACAAGGTGACCGACGAGCGGGTGATCGACGCCTTCATGCGAATCCGCCGCGAACTGTTCGTGCCTGAGAGGCTGCGCGGCGTAGCCTATGTCGACGATGATCTGTCGCTCGGGGGCGGCCGCTACCTGATGAAGCCGATGGTCGCGGCTCGGCTGCTGCAGGCGGCGATGGTTGACTCGAAGCACACCGCGCTGGTGGTCGGTGCCGGGGTCGGGTACGAGGCGGCGCTGCTGGCGCAGCTGGCGCGCAGCGTCGTAGCGCTTGAAGAAAACCCGGAGCTCGCGCGAATCGGTCGATCGGCTTTGGTCGATCACCGAATCGCCTCGGTCAGCTATGTCGAGGCACCGCTGCCCTTGGGGCACCGGCAACGTTCGCCCTATGATTTGATCCTGTTCGGCGGCGCAGTCACGGAAATTCCAGGGGAAATCAACGGCCAGCTTGCCGAAGGCGGTCATATCGCTGTGGTTTTACGGCAACATGAATGTGTCGGGCGCGCCACTTTGATAACACGGACTGGCGGAGCGCTCGCGCCGCGCGTTATATTTGACGCTGCTATCCCGCTACTTCCGGGCTTTGGGGCGAAGCCGGTTTTTGTGTTTTGAGGGGTGGATGCCGCAGCCGAGGGGGTGCCACAGACGCGGTCGGTCGGTACGGGTCTCTGCGAGCCGCCTCGCAAGCGTCGCGGCGGCGCTGCTCTTTGCCGGGGCACCGGCATCGGCGCAGACACTGACCGAATCGTTTGCCTACGCCTACAACAACAACCCGCAGCTGCTGGCGCAGCGCGCCCTGCTGCGCGGCGTCGACGAAACCGTGCCGGAGGCGTTGGCGAACTGGCGGCCGACGGTGAAATTCACCGGCTCGGCCGGCCGGACGAACGGCTTCAGCCACACTTCCACCGCCCTCAACCCGACGGTGCACTCGGTTTTCGTGGCGCGCTCGCTCGACCTGCAGATTACCCAGCAGGTTTATCGCGGCGGCCGCACCGAGGCTGCGACGCGGCAGGCGATCAACACGGTGCAGGCGACCCGCGCGCAGACCCTCGGGGTTGAAACCACGGTGTTCCAGGCGGTCGCGCAGGGCTACCTCGACGTCGTGCGCGACCAGACCCTGGTTGAGGTCAGCCGCAACAATGAAGCGGTCTTGCGCAAGCAACTCGATGCGACGCGCGACCGGTTCCGGGTTGGCGAGGTGACCCGAACCGATGTCGCGCAGGCCGAATCGTCGCTGGCGCAGGCAACGGCGCAGCGGATCACCGCTGAGGGGAATTTAGAGAATGCCCGGGCCAACTTTGCCCGCGCCGTCGGCCATCCGCCCGGCCGGCTGATCATGCCGCGCGAGCGGCCGGTGTTGCCGGCGACCCGCGAGGAAGCGCTGAGCCTTGCGACCAATGACAATCTGAACGTCATCGCGGCCTCCTTTACCGAGCTTGCCGCGCGCGACAACGTCGACCTGGTTCGTGGACAGCTATTGCCGGAGGTCTCGATCGTCGGCGATCTCAGCCGCAGCACCGCGCCGTCATTCACCCAGAGCGGGACCCGGCTGGACGTCGCCTCGGTGACCGCCCACTTGACGGTGCCGCTCTATGAGGGCGGCGCGGTTTATGCGCAAACCCGAGCCGCGCAGCAGACCGTCGGACAGCGGCGCAGCCAGGTTGATGATGCGCGCCGCCAGGCGGTGCAGACCGCGACCCAGAATTGGGAGACGCTGCACGCGGCGCGTGCCGCGATCGCCTCGTTCGGCACTGCGGTGCGGGCGGCGCAAATCGCGCTCGAGGGGACCCAGCAGGAGGCGCTCGTCGGCTCGCGCACCGTGCTCGATGTGCTGATCGCCGAGCAGCAGCTGTTCACCACCCAATCCCAGCTGGTTGGCGCCCAGCACGATGCGGCCCTTGCCGAGTTCAACCTGGCGGCGGCAACCGGCCGGCTGATCGCGCCGGAACTTAAGCTCCCGGTGCAGCTCTATGACATGGACCGCCATTACAAATCGGTAAAGGACAAGTGGCTAGGGTTCGGCGCCGGCCTGAAAGAATAGGCATCGGCGTTCCGCTGGCAAATCACAGCAGACTACTCTAATTTGGCCGCGAGCATTGCTCGGTAGGGGTGACCCAGATGCGCGCACTCGGCTTGCGGCGCGCCGGGGCTGGCTAGCCCCCATCTGGCGGGGATCGGTCGTCGGCCGGTCCCGGGCGTTTTCGGCATAATGGTTGAGTGATGGACGGTTCGGCGATGCTGGACAAGACCTATCGCCCCGCTTCTGTGGAAACTCGCCAATACGAGGCGTGGGAGCGCGCCGGCTGTTTTGCCGCCGATCCGTCGAGCGGCAGGCGGCCCTATACGATCATGATGCCGCCGCCGAACGTGACCGGCAGCCTGCACATGGGACATGCGCTGACCTTCACGTTGCAGGACATTTTGATCCGCTTCGAGCGCATGCGCGGGCGCGACGCCTTGTGGCAGCCCGGCACCGACCACGCCGGGATCGCCACCGAGATCGTCGTCACCAATCAGCTCGCCGCTGAAGGCAAGACGCGCGCCGATCTCGGCCGCGACGGCTTCATCGAGCGGGTCTGGGCGTGGAAGGAGGAATCGGGCGGCACGATCACCCGCCAGCTGCGCCGCCTCGGCGCCTCCGCCGATTGGGGCCGCGAGCGGTTCACGCTGGATGCGGGCCTCTCCGCCGCGGTGCGCCGGGTGTTTGTCGCGCTCTACCGCGAAGGGCTGATCTACCGCGACAAGCGCCTGGTCAACTGGGATCCCGTCATGCACACGGTGATCTCGGACCTCGAGGTCGAGAGCCGCGAGACCAAGGGCTCCTTGTGGCACATCCGCTATCCCCTCGAGGGCCAGCCCGGGCGTTTCATCACCGTCGCCACGACCCGTCCGGAGACGATGCTCGGCGACACCGGCGTTGCGGTCCATCCCGAGGATGCGCGCTACGCCGATCTGGTCGGCAAATCGGTGCGCCTGCCGCTGGTCGGCCGGCTGATCCCGATCATCGCCGACGAATACGCCGACCCCGAGATGGGCAGCGGCGCGGTCAAGATCACCCCGGCACACGATTTCAACGATTTCGAGGTCGGAAGACGGCACAATCTACGCCTTATCAATATCTTCGACCGGGACGCCAAAATTAAATCCAGCGTATTTGACGATTTCTTGTGGGGACATCGCGCGCCCGTGGGAAGCGTAACGCACGCCGACGATGACGGCGGCCTTCTGGGAAAGGCGACGTTCGAAGAAATTCCCGAGGGTTATCGTGGCTTGGACCGGTTCGACGCACGGGAAAAAATCGTCGCCGACCTGGAAGCGTTAGGGCTGATCGACAAGATCGAGCCGCACACGCTGATGGTGCCGCACCACGATCGTTCAGGCGAGGTCATCGAGCCGTGGCTGACCGATCAGTGGTTCTGCAACGCCGCCGAGCTGGCGAAACCGGCGATCGAAGCGGTCGAGAGCGGCCGCACCCAGTTCGTGCCGCGACAATGGGAAAACACCTTCTTCGAATGGATGCGCAACATCCAGCCCTGGTGCATCTCGCGGCAATTGTGGTGGGGGCACCAGATCCCGGCCTGGTACGGCCCGGACGGCGCGGTGTTCGTCGCCGAAAGCGAGGCGGAGGCAGAACGCGAGGCGGCGGCCCATTACGGAAGCGAGGTTGCGCTCTCCCGCGACGAGGACGTGCTCGACACCTGGTTTTCGTCAGGGCTGTGGCCGTTCTCGACCTTAGGCTGGCCGGAGCAGACCCCCGAGCTGGCGCGCTATTACCCGGGCGACGTGCTTGTCACCGGCTTCGACATCATCTTCTTCTGGGTCGCCCGCATGCTGATGCAGGGGCTGCATTTCATGGGCGATGTGCCGTTCCGCACGGTCTACATCCACGCCCTGGTGCGCGACGAGCGCGGACAAAAGATGTCGAAATCGCGCGGCAATATCATCGACCCGCTCGACCTCATTGACCGCTATGGCTGCGACGCGCTGCGCTTCACGCTGGCCGCGCTCGCGTCGCCCGGCCGCGACATCAAGCTCGCCGAGAGCCGGGTCGAGAGCTCGCGCAACTTCGCGACCAAGCTGTGGAACGCCGCGCGCTATGCCGAGATGAGCGGCTGCGCGCTGGTGCCGGGCTTCGACCCGCGGCAATGCCGGCTCACCGTCAATCGCTGGATCGCCGGTGCGACCCGCGATTGCGCCGGCGCGGTGACGATTGCGCTCGAAGGCTTTCGCTTCGACGAGGCGGCGCACCTTCTCTATCACTTCGTGTGGGGCACCTTCTGCGACTGGTATCTCGAATTCACCAAGCCGATCCTGCAGACCGAGGATGCCGGCGCACGTGCCGAAACGCAGGCGACGACCGCCTGGGTGCTGGCGCAGCTGGTCCATCTGCTGCATCCGGTCATGC
>JBGPTQ010000096.1:0-6941 GCA_041490725.1 Allostellaceae bacterium
AGGGTCTGTCCCGCCATTTCACCCTCACCCTCCCACGCCGAAGCCTGTCCTCGGGCCGCGCTTTGCGCGGACCCGTGGGGCGCGGGCCCCTCCCTCTCCCGCAATGCGGGAGAGGGGCTTACTCGGCAAACTCCGGCATCACCTCGCGCGCGAAGGTGCGCAGATGATCGCGCGAGCCGCCGACATCGATCACCATCACGTACTCGACGCCGCCCGCCTCCAGCCGCTTCAGCCGGCCGACGATCTCCTCGGGCGTGCCGATCAGCGCATCGCTCTCGGTTGCCTTGTGCATCTCCTCGCGCGTGAGGAACCGGCGCGGGCGGCCGATCGTCGGCGACTCGCCGGTCGGCGACAGCGAGAGTTGCTGGACGTTGCGCATGAATTTGGCCCGCAATTCGTGCGCCGCCTCGCGCTCCGCGGGCGTCATGGCGATGTGCAAGGCGCGGGTCAGCCCGACCGTGTACGGGTCGAAGGTGCGGCCCTGCGCCTCGATCGCCCGGCGGTAGACACCGATGCCCTCGGCGACCAGATCCGGGCTGCCGGCTTGCCCGAGCAACAGGTTGAACCCGTTCTCGGCGGCATAGCGGATCGAATTGGGGCTTTGCGCGCCGACCCACAACGGCGGGTGCGGCTTTTGCACCGGCGCCGGCTCAACGACGACATCGTCGTAATGCCAGTATTTGCCGTGATGCGAAAAGCGGCCCTTGCTGGTCCACGCCTTGCGCAAAAAGGCGACGGTTTCCTGATAGCGCTCCTCGGCCTCGTCCATCGGAATGCAGAAGCCGTGGAACTCGCCCCAGCGATAGCCCTTGCCGATGCCGAAATCGAAGCGCCCCTGCGACAGGAGGTCGAGCGTTGCGGCCTGCTCCGCCAAGAGGGCCGGATTGTGCCAGGGCAGCACGAGCACCGCGGTACCGAGCCGCAGTGTCGTCGTCTTGGCAGCGAGATAGGTCAGGAAATTCAAGGTCGCCGAGATCTGGCCAAAACCGGTGAAATGGTGCTCCACCAGGAAGACGCTGTGAAAGCCGAGCGCCTCCGCCTCGCAGATGTAGTCGATGTAATCGGTGTAGATCCGGCTATCGCTGGCCTGCTCGCCCATTTCCGTGCGCGCGCCGCCGAACAATCCAAATCGCATGAGTCTCGTCTCCTGAAAATCCGTCACCCCCGCGCAAGCGCATGGGCGCTAACTTAGCGGGAGAATGGCCCTGTTCATGCGATTTCTTTTCAGCGTCATACCCGCGAACGCGGGTATCCAGGGCGAGCGATGGTGCAGCTTCCCTGGATTCCCGCGTTCGCGGGAATGACGGATGACTAATGAAACCGCGGTTTGACCTCTTGGCAGAGGAGGCGCAGCGCGTTGACCACGCAATCGTGCGGGATGAGGCCGCCGGTGTTCAGCTCGGCGAGAATGCCGTCGAGGCCAAGCTCTTCCTTGAGGGCGTGCAATTGCTCGGCGACCCGCTCGGGCGTGCCGATGATGATCTTGCCGCGGATCGCATCCTCGTAGGTCAGCGTGTCGAGCATGGCGGCGCGCTCGGCCCTTCCCTCGCTGGCCGACGTGCCGGCGCGGTTGGCCGACGCCCTGAGGCGCGCCGCCTGCTCGCGAAAGAAGTGCATGATGCTCGGCTCGGGCTCCGAGCGCGCCCGCTCGGCGGTCTCGCCGACATAGAGCGGCACCCGCATATAGACCTGGCCGCGCCCGGGGTGGCCGGCGGCCTGATACGCTTCGCGGTAGCTCTCGATCGCCGGGAGCATGTCGGCGAAGGTGCCGCGCGGCATGACGAAAATCGGATAGCCGAGCTTGCCGATCGCCGGAAAGGTATCGGGGCTGCTGGCGGCGACGCGAATCGGCGGCAGCGGCTTTTGGTAGGGTTTCGGCGTCACCGCGACATTGTCGAAGCTGTAATACTTGCCTTCATAGGAAAATCGCGGCTGCGACCACGCCTGCTCGATCACATGCAGGGTCTCGGCAAAGCGATCTTTGCTCTCCGCATAGGGGATACCATAGGCTTCGTAAGTCCGTGGCAAGCCGCTGCGCCCGACCCCGAAGATCAGCCTTCCCCGGCTGATCTGGTCGACGGTCGCGGCCTCCTCGGCGATGCGCAGCGGGTGGCACAGCGGCAATACCTGCACCGCGATGCCGATCTTGATCCGCTCGGTGCGCGCGGCGATCGCGCTGGCGATCGTCATCGGCGCCGCCGAGACCGAGCGCGCCGGATCGACATGGAGCTCGGCCAGCCACATCGCGTCGAGGCCGTAGCGCTCGGCGGCATCGACCTGCTCGAAGGCCTGCGCGAAAGCGTCGCTCTCGCTGCCGCCCGGCACGACCGGAAACTGGTGAAACATGCCGAATTCCACTGCCGCTTCTCCTTTTCACCGCCGATCGCTGCTGCTGCGCGAGCCTATTTCTTCGCCTCGCTATACGGGTAGATCGCCTTGCCGGTGGCGTATTGCGCCGGCCACAGGATCGTCTGCTTGCTGTCGTCCTTCCACTGCTCGATGTCGCTGCCCTTCACGTCGTGGAATTGGATGGCCAGGACGCGGGCCTGCTCCCACTCGCCATTGGCGCCGAATTTGATGTCGCCGACGACGGTCTTGATCGTTGCTTGGCGCAACCAATCGGCCAGCTTGTCCTGATCGAGGCTTTTCGTCGCCGTGACCGCCGCGGCCAGCACCTGCAGATTGGCATAGGCGAAGGGCGGCAGGTAATAGCCGAGCGGGTCGACCCCTTCGCTCGGCGCCTTGGCCTGGTAGACCTTCAGGAACGCTTCGACGCCTGGAAACTGCAATGTCTTCGCCGGCTCCCAGAAATCGTAATTGACGATGCCGTTGAGCTGAGCCCCGAGCTGCTGCTTGATCGAGGCGTATTGCAAGCCGACGAGGCCGCCACCGAACAGCTTGGCCTTGAGCCCGATCTCGTTGGCCGCGCGCACAATGCCGACCGCATCGGGCGGATAGGAGGCGCTGAACACGACATCGGGGTTGGTTGCATCGATTGCTCGCACGATCGGGCTGTAGTCGGTCGTGGTCGGCGGATATGTCTTGTCGTAGACGACCGTCAGACCCGCCGCCTTGGCGTTCTTGCGCGCGCCGTCGGCGGCGTTGTGTGGGAATTCGGCATCCGCGGCGATGATCGCCAGCGTCTTAGGTTTCGGCGTCTGTGCCGCCGCGATCTCGAAAAATCCCTGCGAGAAGGCGGCCGACGGGTCCGGGCCGCCCGCAGGCTGCATCGCGAAATATTTTGGGTATTGGAACTCGTGGTTCACATCGAGGCCGAACAGCGCGAAGAACGTCATCTTGTGCTGGATGATGACCGGCATCGCCGGCGCCAGCATGTTGGTGCCGTAATCGCCGACCACGAGGTCGACCTTGTCGACGTC
This sequence comes from Allostellaceae bacterium, assembly GCA_041490725.1. Lineage (GTDB taxonomy): Bacteria > Pseudomonadota > Alphaproteobacteria > ATCC43930 > CGMCC-115725 > DATARH01. The sequence goes on from JBGPTQ010000096.1 coordinate 3,381, forward strand.
GAGCAGCTTGGTGAAGAGGCCGGGCACGGTCGCCGGATTGGTCTGGTCGTCGTAGTAGATCAGCTTGACCGGGCGGCCCAACAGCCCGCCGTTGGCGTTGGTGGCCTCCTCCCAGATCTGCATCGCCAGCAGCGCGGCCTTGCCGTTGGCGGCGAGGCCGCCGGTTAAGGCCATGCCGAAGCCGATCTTGATCGGCTCCTCGGCGGAGGCTGGTTGCGGGCTCGTCATGGCTAGTCCGGCAGCCGCAAGCAGACCTGTGATCAACCGGCGCGATTTCGGCATTGCTTCCTCCCCCGCGGATTTCGCCGATGGTAACCCATCGCGCGGCGATGGCGCCGGGGAAAAATGCTAGGCTCGCGCCACGGCAGACGCGAGGACGCGATGAAAGCCATCCTGCTCAGCCGAACCGGCGATCCGTCGGTTCTGGAGTATGTCGAGCTGGCGACGCCGCGCCCGGGCGACGGCGAGGTTCTGGTGCGGGCCGATACGATCGGCGTCAGCATGCCCGAAGTGCTGGTCCGCAAGGGGGCCTATGCCTGGATGCCGCCGTTGCCGGCGATCCCCGGCATCGAGATGAGCGGGACGATCGTCGAATGCGGCCCCAACGTCGCCGACCGCGCGGTTGGCGACAAGGTCTTCGTCAGCGCCCGCGATCTGCCGGTCCGCGCCGGCTGCTATGCCGAGTATATCGCGGTGCCGGCGCGCGCGGCGCACAAGCTGCCGATGGGTTGCGATCTCGAAGCGGCGGCCGCTTTGTCGAACTACCAGGTGGCCTATCACCTGCTGCACACTGCCGCACGCGGGGTCGAGGCGAAGACTGTTCTGGTGCATACCGCCGCCGGCGGGGTCGGCAGCGCCGCGGTCCAGCTTGCGCTGATCGCCGGCATGCGCGTCATTGGAATCGCCGGATCGGAGGCGAAGCGGCGCGCGGTGCTGGCGCTCGGCGCCGAAGACGCGATCAACTACCGCAGCGAGGATGTCGTCGCACGGGTGCGCGAGGCGACCCAAGGCCACGGCGCCGATCTGATCCTCGACGCGATCGGCGGCAAGGGCTTCGCGCGCAATTTCGCGATGCTGGCGCCGCTCGGCCTGGTGATTTCCTATGGCCGGCTCGACGGCCCGCCCGATCCCGCCTTCGTCGCCGCGATGCGCGAACACCACGCGGTCAGCCCGGCCGTGCGGTTCTTCACGATCCACAGCTTTGACGACCGGCCCGATATCCGGGCATCCGCGACGAAGGCGCTGCTCGACTGGCTGGCCGCCGGCGAGATTCAGCCGCTGATCCATGCCCGCCTGCCGCTCGCCGAGGCATCCCGCGCCCATGAGATGCTGGAAGCCGGCGAGGTCATCGGCAAGCTGCTGCTGAAGCCTTAGCCTTGGACCGCGGGCGTCCCGCCCGCATGCGGCCTCTCGGCGAAGCTCCGCTTCGCCTGACGGCGACAGCGCGAGCTGCTCTTGCGCGAGAGCCGAGACGGAAGCGGTCCGGGGTTCACCGAAAGCGCGGCATCACCTCCTGACAGAGCAGCCTGAGCGCGTTCAGCACCCGCTCATGCGGAATGAGGCCGCCGCAATTGAGTTCGGCCAAGATGCCGTCGAAGCCGATCTCGTCCTGCAGCTGGCGCAACTTCTCGCCAACACTCTGCGGTGTGCCGACCAGCACATTGCCGCGCAGCACATCGGCATAGGTCAGCGTGCGCAGGCGTTCCGCGCGGTCGATGAAGGCCTGCCGGCCGGAGCGCCGCGCCGAATCGGCGATCAATTCATATTGCAGCCGATAAAAGTGGGTGACGCTTGCCTCGGCCTCCGCCCGGGCCCGCTCTTCGGTTTCGGCGATGTAGATCGGCGCCGAGACGTAGGCCTTGCCCTTGCCGGGATGGCCGGCCGCCTTGTAGGCGTCGTAATAGCTGCGGATCTGCGGCGCGAGCTCGGGCCAGGCGACGTGGCGCACGCTGGCGAAGACCGGATAGCCCTGCCCGCCGATCGCCGGAAAGGTGTCCGGGGTGCTGGCGGCGATCCGGATCGGCGGCAATTTGTTGCGGTAGGGGTGCGGCACGCAGGCGACATCGTGGAAGCTGTGAAACCTGCCCTCATACGAAAAACGCGGCTCGCTCCACGCCCGCTCGACGATCGCCAGGGTCTCGGCGAAGCGCTCGCGGCTTTCGTCATAGGGCACCTGGTAGGCGTCGTAGGTGCCGACGACGCCGCTGCGCCCGACCCCGAAAATCAGCCGCCCCTGGCTGATCTGGTCGACCGTTGCGGCCTCCTCCGCGAGCCGCAGCGGATGGCATAGCGGCAAGACCTGGACGGCGATGCCGATCTTCATGCGCCGGGTGCGCGCGGCGATCGCGCTGGCGATCGCGAGCGGCGCTGCCAGGTAGGTGCGTTCCGGCGCGAAATGAATCTCGGCCAGCCACATCACATCGAGGCCCCAGCGCTCGGCGGCGTCGACCTGCGCCATCGCCTCGTCGAAGGCTTCGGTTTCGCTGCGGCCGGGCAGCGAGGGAAACTCGTGAAACATGCCGAATTCCATAGGGGCCCTCTCTTCTCACGGGTCATTGCGAGCGAAGCGAAGCAATCTGGTCGAGATTGCGTCGTCGCTCCGCTCCTCGCAATGACACTTTCTATTCAGATCATCAGCCGCGCCAGGTGGTTCGCCGGATAGCGCGCGCCAACCGCCGCGCCCGGCGCGAAGACGTGATCGAGCGCGTCTTGCGTGTCGGCGGAAATATTGAGGCCGGCGGCGGCGGCGTTTTCCTCGAGCCAGCGAATATGGCTGGTGCCGGCGATCGGCACGACGAACGGGCGGCGCGACAAGAGCCAGGCCAAGGCGAGCTGGGCCGGCGTGCACCGTTCGGCCGCGGCATGCGCCTTCAGCTCCTCGACGAGCGCCAAATTATGCCGGAGATTGTCGCCCTGAAAGCGCGGCATGCCGCGGCGCGCGTCGCCGTCGCGCAGCGCGTCGAGGCTGGTCACCGCGCCGGTCAGGAAACCGCGCCCGAGCGGGCTGTAGGCGACAAAGCCGATGCCGAGCTCCTCGCAGAGCGGCAGGATCTCCGCTTCGACATCGCGCGTCCACAGCGAATACTCGATCTGTACCGCGCTCATCGGATGGGTCGCGTGGGCCCGCCGGATCGTCGCCGGGCCGGCTTCCGAGATGCCGAGATGGCGCACCTTGCCCTCGCGCACGAGATCGCTCATCGCGCCGACCGTCTCTTCGACCGGCACGGTCGGGTCGACGCGATGGATGTAGTAGAGGTCGATCACATCGCTCTCCAGCCGCTTGAGGCTTTTCTCGCAGGCCTCACGCACATATTCAGGGCGGCCGTCCGAGAACCGCTTGCCGCCTGTCATGCCCAGATTGCCGAACTTGCTGGCGATCACATAATCGCTGCGGCGCCCCTCGACCGCGCGGGCGATCAGCTCCTCATTGCGCCCGGCGCCATAGGCATCCGAGCTGTCGAGAAAATCGATGCCGAGCTCGCCCGCCCGCCGGATCGTCGCGATGCCCGATTGCGGGTCGGGCTGCCCGTAGAACGGCGTCATCGTCGCGCAGCCGAGCCC
>JBGPTQ010000097.1:0-6938 GCA_041490725.1 Allostellaceae bacterium
AGGCCCGGCGCGACCCGCTGCCGATCGGTTCGGTCAAGACCAATATCGGCCATTTGGTGCCAGCCTCCGGGATGGCTGGGCTGATCAAGGCGACGCTGGCCCTCGAGCGCGGCAGCGTGCCGCCGACGCTGCATTGCGAGAGGCCAAACCCGAACATCCCGTTTGACGCGCTCAACCTGCGGCTCGTCCGCTCGGTCGAGACCATCGGGGCCGGAAGCTGCGCCGGGGTCAACTCGTTCGGCTTCGGCGGCACCAACGGGCACGCGGTTCTGAGCGCGCCGCCGCGGCGTGCGGAGGTCGCCCGACCCGCTGATGGCCCGTTGCCGCCGCTGGTCATCTCGGCGCGAACGGAAGCCTCTCTTCGCGCGCTGGCGCAGAGTTGGCATGACGCGCTGGCCGCCGCGCCCGCGGAACGCGCCCCGGCCTTGCTGCGCGCCGGCGCGCGGCGCCGCGATCAGCATCCGCAGCGCCTCGTCGCGCTCGGCGAGGACCAGGCCGGGACCATCGCCGCGCTCGCCGATTTCATCGCCGGCGCGGACAGTCCCGCCGTAATCACCGGGACGGCCGTGCGCGACGGTAAAGTTGCCTTCGTATTCTCGGGAAACGGTGCGCAATGGCCGGGGATGAGTCGTTACGCCTATCACGCGAGCCCGGCGTTCCGCGAGGCGGTCGCGCAGGCGGACGGCGCATTGCGGCCGGCGCTCGGCTGGTCGGTTGCCGAGATGATCGAGCGCGGTGTCGAGGCCGAGCAATTGGTGCACGCCGATATCGCTCAGCCGCTGCTCTTCGCGATTCAGGTCGGGATCGTCACCGTCCTGCGGGGCCTTGGGGTTGAGGCGGCGGGCCATATCGGTCATAGCGTTGGCGAGATCGCGGCGGCATGGGGCGCGGGCGCCCTGTCATTAGTGGAGGCCGCGCGCGTCGTCGTGGCGCGCAGCCGGCAGCAGGAGCGGACGCGGGGCAACGGCCGCATGGCGGCGCTGGCGTTGGGCGGCGCGGCTGCTCGGGAGTTGCTCAGCGAACTCGGCAGCCCGCTCGAGGTCGGTGCCATCAACGCCACGCAATCGGTGACGCTCTCCGGCTCTGGCGAGGCGATTGACCGATTGGCAGCGGAAGCACGGCGCCGCGGCCTTGCCTGTCGTGCCCTCGATCTCGATTTCGCCTTCCATTCCGCGGCAATGGACCCAATCCGCGACGATTTGCTCGCGGATCTCGCCGGCCTGTCGTCCAGCGCGCCGCAAGCCCTGCTGGTATCAACGGTCACCGGCGATCAGGTCACGGCCGGCCTGCTCGACGCGGATTACTGGTGGCACAACATCCGTAGCCCCGTCCGCTTCACCGATGGGATGGCTGCCCTCGTCGGCGCCGGTTGCCGGATATTTGTCGAGATCGGCGCAACCTCGGTGCTTCAGGCCTATCTGCACGACGCGCTGCGCGCGGCGGAGGGTCAGGGCCGGGTCCTGGCCACATTGACCCGCAAGCAGGGGAGCGAGGATCCGTTTCCGGAAATCGCGGCCCGTTGCCACGTCGCTGGATATGACATTATCGGAGCCGAGCGGTTCGACGGACCAGCCGATTTGCGCGGACTACCGCTTTATCCTTGGCAGAAGGAGCGCTTCTGGTTCGAGCGGACGGTTGAGAGCAGCAATCCGGTGGACCCGATTTTCGACCATCCGCTGCTCGGCTTTCGGCAACAAGGACCGGTACCGTTCTGGCTCAACCACCTCGATCCGGAGGTGCTGCCCTGGCTGGCCGATCACGCGATCGAGGGCGTGCCGGTTCTTCCCGCCACCGCAGTCCTCGAGATGGCGCTCGCCGCGGCATGGCTGCGGCGCCCGGAGGCGCGCGCCGTCGAGGTCGTCGATGTCGAGTTGCGCCGGCCCCTGCCCTTCGACAAGGGGCGGCCCCGGGAAATCCGCACTGTCGTCGCTGGAGACGACGGCGATTGGGAGCTGAGCAGCCGTCCCCGCCTGTCGGATGAGCCGCTGACCCTCCATGCGGTCGCGCGTCTTGCTACGGCCGGGGACCGTCAGGCCGCGCCGCTGTTTACCGAGCACAAAGCCGCTCGGGGCGAGGTTGACGCTGAGACCCTCTACCGCCTTGCCGCCCAGCTCGGGCTCGATTACGGGCGCCAGTTTCGCACCGTCACACGCATTGAGCTGCTGGGTAGCGATGAGGCGCTGGCGCACCTCGATTCGTCCGTCATCGACGGGCCGCTCGATCGCTACCTAATTCACCCCGCATTGGTGGATGGCGCGTTGCAGGCTTTGCTTGCGCTGATTGCCGATCGACACGCCGACCTGGAAGGCGTCAGTTTTCTGCCCTGGCGCTTCGGGCGGGTGCGCATCGCTGCCCCGTTCGGGCGACCGGTCTGTCGCGCGCGGCTTCGGGTGACCCGCCTGGGAACGCGATCCGCTTCGGCCAATATTGCCCTGTTCGACGAGACCGGGGAGATTGTTGGCGAACTCTCCGATTGCTGGTTCCGGCGGGTCGAGCTCACCCGCCGGGTCGCTCCAGAGGATAGCGCGCTGCGCGTCGATCTGGTTCCGGCACCGCTGGCCGAACCCGCGAGCCCTGCCGTCCTTGGGCGGATCACGGAGATTGTCGCGCGGCTCGTCAACCTGCCCGCAAATCCCGCCGCTCGGCATGACGAGCACGGTTTGCTGCTCGATGCGTTGATTGCGTCGGTCGCGCTGCAATCGGTTGCGACCATCGTCGACCCGGATGTGCCGTTCACGATCGAGGATGTGCTCGAGGCCGGTGCGATTGCCCCCGACTCCGGGGTGCTGTTCGAATACCTGCTGCGCTTGCTGACCCGCTTCGGCGCCGCCTCTGAAGTGGGGCGGGTGTGGCGGCTTGCCGAGGCTAACGACCTTCCCGACATCGCCGAGGTTTGGCGTCTACTGCTCGCCGAGGCACCCCAACTGGTCGCCGAGCTCGCCCTGGTCGCAGCATTGGCCGAGGAGATGCCGCGCCTGCTCGCCGACGGCCCGCGGCAGGCCGACGCATCGCCCGTGCCGATGGTCGAACATCTGCTGCATGGATCGCCGGTCAGCGCCGCCGGTATCGATCTGGTTTGCGCCGCGCTCGGGGAGATCGCGGCGCGATGGCCGAAAGGCCGGCGGTTGCGGGTGCTCGAAGTCGGCGCCGATGGCGGCGCCACCCGCCGGCTTCTCGATCATCTGGCGCAATCCGGCGTGGCGCTCGCCTACCGGGCCACCAACCCTGACCAGGAGCAGGCGGTCCGGCTCGGCTTTATCGTGTCCGCCGTCGCGGGCGCCAGCGCCGGCTGCTGGTCGCCGCGCGACGCGGCGGACGATCTCGGCGACAGCCGCTTTGACGTAATCCTGTCGGTTCACGCCGGCGCCCGGCTGCAGCTCGATACCACGGCCCTGTCGCAGTTGCGCGATCTGCTCGCCCCGGGCGGCCTCTTCATCGCCGTCGAACCCGCACCTAACCCGCTATGGGATCTGGTGTTTGGGCGCTATGCCGGATGGTGGCAGGGCGGTAGCGACAGCGTCGAGGTCTCGCCGTTGCGCTCGAGTGAAGAGTGGCGCAGTGAGCTTGCTATAAATGGGTTTTCCGACCTCGGCACGGCCGCGTTGGCGACCGGGCCATGGCCGAGCTCGGTCTTGTGGGGCCGGGCGCAGCCGTTGATCAGCGCCCTGGCGGACGCGTCGGCAGCGGAACCCGCAGCACCGTATTCGATCAGCCTGATCGCGGCCGGTGGCGGCAGCGCGGCTTTCCGCGAGCAATTGGCGCGGGCCGGTCACCGGGTGAGCGCGATCGATGCCGCCGGGTTCGCGGCGATGCCAGGCAGCGAGGTCGCCGAGGCCGAGGCCGAGAATGACAACGAGATCGCTCTGATCGTCATTGAGGCCGGCGAGGAGGCGGTTGAAGAAGCGGCGCAGCTGATCTCTCAAGTGGCGCGGGTTGCCGGTGCGGCCGCGCAGCGGCAAATCCCGCTTTGGCTGATTACCTGCGGCGCGCAGCAATCCGTGGACGGCGACGAGAACGGGCTCGTCGGCGCCGCGCTGTGGGGCTTTGGGCGGGTCCTCATGAACGAGATCCCGCGGCTCTCATTGCGTCTGGTCGATCTGGCCCCGACGATGAGTTGGGCCAAGCGGGCCGACCGGATTGCGAGCGAGCTGGCAGCGGCGACAGCGGAAACCGAGATCGTCTGGACCAATTCGGGGCGCCACCTGCTCCGCTTGCGCCGCGGTCTGCCGCCGCGCTGGGCGACGGCGGCAGATGCCGTGGCGTTGACGACCGGGCAACAAGGCGGACTCGACTCCTTAGGGTGGCAACTGGCCGCGCCGCGTCCCGCCGGGCCGGGTGAGGTTGCGATCGATGTTCATGCCGCCGGGCTCAATTTCCGCGACCTGATGTGGGCGATGGGTCTGTTGCCGGAAGAGGCGCTGATCGACGGCTTTGCCGGCCCGACATTCGGCCTCGAATGCGCCGGGATCGTCCGTGCCGTCGGCGCCGGGGTCGCCGACCTTGCGGTTGGCGACCGGGTGGCCGGGTTCGCGCCCGCCGCCTTGAGCACGCAGGTCACCACCGCCGCCCATGCCGTCACCCGGATCCCGCACGACACGAGTTTCGCGGCGGCGGCAACCATTCCCGTGACGTTCGTGACCGCGATTTACGCTCTTGGCACATTGGCGAAGCTGATGCCAGGCGAACTCGTGCTGATACACGCTGCTTCCGGCGGGGTCGGGCTGGCGGCGATCCAGTACGCCAAGCATCGCGGGGCGGTCGTCATTGCGACCGCCGGATCAGAGGTCAAGCGGGCGTTCCTGCGGCTGGCCGGCGCCGATCACGTGCTCGACTCGCGCGATCTCGGCTTTGCCGACGCGGCGCGCGCGATCAGCGGCGGCAGCGGTGTCGACGTCGTGCTCAACTCGCTGAGCGGCGAAGCAATGGAGCAGAGCCTCAGCGTGCTGAAGCCATTCGGCCGGTTTCTCGAACTCGGCAAGCGCGATTTCTATCTCAATCGGCGCATTCACCTGCGCCCGCTGCGGCAGAACATCTCTTATTTCGGGATCGATGTCGACCAGCTGCCGATCCAGCGGCCGGAGCTCGCGCGATCGCTGCTGACCGAAGTTTCCGCAGCTTTGAGCGAGGGTGCGATCCGGCCGCTCGCGCATCGCACATTCGGGTTCGCCGCGATCGGCGATGCGTTCCGCCTGATGCAGGCCTCGGGCCATATCGGCAAACTGGTGCTGGTGCCCAACGCAAACGCCGGCGTCCGGCTGCGTCAGGCGCCGGAAATGATTTTGCGCCATGACGGCACCTATCTGGTCACCGGCGGGATCTCCGGGTTCGGCTTTGCGGCGGCCCGCTGGCTCGCCCAGCACGGCGCGGGGTCGATCGCGCTGCTCGGCCGTCGGGGCGCCGCAACGCCGGGAGCGGCCGACCGTGTGGCCGAACTGAGCATACTCGGCGCCGAGGTTCGCATCTATGCCGGCGATGTCGCCGATCCGGCCTCGCTGGCGGCCGTTCTTGAAGAAATCCGCCGGGTACAGCCGCCGCTGCGCGGTGTCGTCCATGCGGCATCGGCGATCGGCGACGCGCTGGCGGCCGAGCTCGACGGATCGAATATCGCCGGCATCCTGCGACCAAAGCTCGGCGGTGCGATTGCGCTCGATCGGCTGACCCGCGACGATCCAATCGAACTGTTCCTCTTGTTTTCCTCGGCGACGACATTGCTCGGCGCACCGGGACAAGGGGTCTATGTCGCGGCCAACCTGGCGCTTGAGGCGATGGCGCGGCAGCGGCGGGCCCGCGGCAAACCGGCACTCGCGATCGCCTGGGGACCGATCGAGGATACCGGGTTTCTTGCCGAACGGCCGGAAGCGCGCGACGCGCTGGCCCGCCGGCTTGGCGCCAAGCCAATGCGGTCGGGCCACGCTCTGGCCGGGCTCCCGGCGATTTTCGGCAGCGGTCTGCCGGTAGCTGCCTTTGCCGAGACCAGCTGGAACGAAGCGCGGCGGTTCCTGCCCATCCTCGCCTTGCCGTTTTTCGCGGAGATCCGCGCCGATACCGGCTCTTCGCCGGGCGACGATTCGCTGATCGAGCGGCTCGCTGGGCTCGACGCCGAGGCCGCTCTGGCATTGCTCAAGACTGCCGTCGCGGAAGAGGCGGCGAATATACTGCGGCTGCCGGCTGCCGGGATCGATCCGCTGCGGCCGCTGTCCGAAATGGGAATGGATTCGCTGATGGCGGTCGAGCTGCGCCTCGCTCTGGAAAGCCGGTTGCGCATCGACCTGCCGCTGATGTCGCTCGCCGAAGGCACCAGCGTCGCCTCCATTGCCGTGCGTCTGGCGAGCGCGGTCTCCGCACGCCCGCACGCGGCCGAATTATTGAGCATGGCGGAGCGTTACGAGGTGACCGACGCCGAGCGGTTGGCCGCCGTGGCGAATGCGGCAGATCGGTTTGAACCGGTCGAGGTCAACTCCGCAGCGGCAGAGTGATCGAGTGGCGGTCGGTCGCAATCTCTTCGGATTATCGGCGCAGGCCAAGGCCCGGCTGATCGAGAAACTGTCCTCGGCTGCCGTTACGCGGATGGCTCCTGCATCGGCGCGACTGGTTTCCCCCGGTGCTTCCGGCAGCGATGCCGCCCGGCTCGACGTCGCGGAGCTGGAGGCGTACCGCGAAATCCGCATGATCGAGGAGGCGGCGGATTATCTCGGGATTGACGATCCGTTCTTCCGCGTCCATCAGGGGATCGCCGGTGCCGAGACCGTCATCGGCGAACGCGCCTACATCAATTTCGCCTCGTACAACTACATCGGCCTCAATGGCGACCCGCGCATTGCCGCTGCGGCAAAGGCGGCGATCGATCGCTATGGCACCTCGGTCTCGGCCAGCCGACCGGTTTCCGGCGAGCGCCCGATCCATCGCGAACTCGAACGCGCCCTGGCACGAATCCATGG
>JBGPTQ010000098.1:0-6859 GCA_041490725.1 Allostellaceae bacterium
GGGCAGGTACGCTCGATCGTGAAAAAGCCCTGTTGCGCGCGAACCCGGCCGTGCCCCTGGCAGGTTCGGCAGGCGACCGGGTGCGAACCCGGCTCGGCGCCGCTAGCCTTGCAGGTATCGCATTGGACCAAGGTGGCAACGCGGATCGTCGTCTGCTTGCCGCGAAAGGCGTCTTCGAGCGACACCTCGATGTTGTAGCGCAGGTCGCTGCCGCGGCTGGCGCTCTGGGCGCGGCGACCGCCGCCCATCGCGCCGAACATCTCTTCGAAAATATCGGCAAAGCCGCCGGAGAACCCCCCGGTAAAGCCGGAATCGCCGGGGCCGCGGCTGCCGTTTTCGAACGCCGCATGGCCGAACCGGTCATAGGCGGCCCGCTTCTGGTCGTCTTTCAGGACATCATAGGCCTCGTTGAGGTCCTTGAACTTCTGCTCGGAGGATTTGTCGCCGGCGTTGCGGTCCGGGTGAAACTGCATGGCGAGCTTGCGGTAGGATCGCTTCAACTCATCGGCATCGGCCGATCGCGACACGCCAAGGATTTCGTAAAAGTCCTGCTTCGCCATTGTCGACGGACGCCCGGCACCAAGTCAGTTGGAAAGGAGCCGCCCCGGGGCCGAAGCCCGGAGGCGGCCATTGCCTCGCAGAGAGCGGCCGCGCTTACGCGGAACCGCGCTTCTTCTGATCGTCGACTTCCTCGAAATCGGCGTCAACGACCTTGTCGCTGCCCGGATGACCACTGGGACTACCGCCGGTTCCACCGGCGCCCGGCCCGCCCTGCGGTCCACCGGCAGCCTCGCCGCCGGCCTCCGGCTGCGCCTTGTAGAGCGCCTCGCCGAGCTTCATCGCGACCTGCGCCAAGGCCTCGGTCTTGGCCTTGATCTGCTCGGCATCCTCGCTGCCCAGGGTATCCTTCAAGGCCTGGATGGCGTTCTGCACCGCCTCGCGATCGCCGGCGGGGACCTTGTCGCCGGCCTCTGCGATGCTGCGCTCGGTGGTGTGGATCAGCCCGTCGGCATGGTTCTTCGCCTCGACCAGCTCGCGCCGCTTCTTGTCCTCGGCGGCATGGGCCTCGGCGTCCTTGACCATCTTGTCGACGTCGCCTTCCGACAATCCGCCCGAGGCTTGGATGCGGATCTGCTGCTCCTTGCCGGTCGCCTTGTCCTTGGCCGAGACATTGACGATGCCATTGGCGTCGATGTCGAAGGTGACCTCGATCTGCGGCATGCCGCGCGGCGCCGGCGGGATGCCGACCAGGTCGAACTGGCCGAGCAGCTTGTTGTCCGCCGCCATCTCGCGCTCGCCCTGGAACACGCGGATCGTGACCGCGGTCTGGTGGTCCTCGGCGGTCGAGAAGGTCTGGCTTTTCTTGGTCGGGATCGTCGTGTTGCGGTCGATCAGCCGGGTGAAGACGCCGCCCAACGTCTCGATGCCGAGCGACAAGGGCGTCACGTCGAGCAAGAGGACGTCCTTGACCTCGCCCTGCAGCACGCCGGCCTGGATCGCGGCGCCGATGGCGACCACCTCGTCGGGGTTGACGCTGCGATTGGGTTCCTTGCCGAAGAACTGTTTGACCGTCTCGATGACCTTGGGCATGCGGGTCATGCCGCCGACCAGGATCACTTCCTCGATCTCCGAGGCCTTGAGCCCGGCATCCTTGAGCGCGGCGCGGCACGGCTCGATCGTCCGCTGGATCAAATCCTCGACCAGCTGTTCGAGCTTGGCCCGGCTCAGCTTGATGGTCAGGTGTTTGGGCCCGTGCTGGTCGGCGGTGATGAACGGCAGGTTGACCTCCGTCTGCACCGAGGACGACAGCTCGATCTTGGCCTTTTCCGCGGCCTCTTTCAGGCGCTGCAAGGCGAGCTTGTCGTTGCGCAGGTCGATGCCCTGCTCCTTTTTGAACTCGTCGGCGAGATAGTCGATGATCTTCTTGTCGAAGTCTTCGCCGCCGAGGAAGGTGTCGCCGTTGGTCGATTTGACCTCGAACACGCCATCGCCGATCTCGAGCACGGATATGTCAAAGGTGCCGCCGCCGAGATCATAGACCGCGATAATGCCGGTCCCCTTTTTTTCCATGCCATAGGCGAGCGCCGCCGCGGTCGGCTCGTTGATGATGCGCAAGACTTCGAGCCCGGCGATGCGGCCGGCATCCTTGGTCCCCTGGCGCTGGCTGTCGTTGAAATAGGCTGGAACGGTGATGACCGCCTGGGTGACCGTCTCGCCGAGATAGGCCTCGGCGGTCTCCTTCATCTTCTGCAGGATAAAGGCGCTGATCTGAGAGGGCGCGTATTTCTTGCCGCGGCTCTCGACCCAGGCATCGCCATTGTCGCCGGGAATGATCTTGTACGGGACAAGATCCATGTCTTTCTTGGCCATCGGATCGTCGAAGCGGCGCCCGATCAGACGCTTGATCGCGAAAAACGTGTTCTCGGGGTTGGTGACCGCCTGCCGTTTCGCCGCCTGGCCGACGAGGCGCTCGCCCGATTCGGTGAACGCGACCATCGAGGGCGTGGTGCGCGCGCCCTCGGCGTTTTCGATGACCTTGGCGCTCCTACCCTCCATCACGGCGACGCAGGAATTGGTCGTGCCGAGATCGATGCCAATAACCTTGCTCATGGGGACCTCATGTCAAAAGCAGGACCGGTCGGCCCGGGAAAGCACCGTCCCGATCCCCCGGAGATGCGGCAGCCAAGGGTGTCTAGCGAACTGGGCGGCCGCGCGGCTTATATATGTGGGGCGATGGGTGCCTGCAACCGGTGCCCGACCGCAGCCTGAGCCTGCTGCGAGCCTTTGAGGAGCGCGTTTGGTGATCGTTTCGGCGAGCTATCGTACCGACATTCCGGCCTTTTACGCGAGCTGGTTCTTGCGGCGGCTGCGCACCGGCTATTGCCAGGTCGCCAACCCCTATGGCGGCGGTAGTTACCAGGTCTCGCTCGCGCCGGGTGCGGTGGATGGGTTCGTGTTGTGGAGCCGCAATCTGCGGCCACTGCTGCCCGATCTCGACGCGGTGCGGCTTGTGGCGCCGTTCATCGTGCAATTCACGCTGACCGGCTACCCGCGGGCGCTGGAGACTTCCGTCATTAACGCGACCGAGGCGGTCGAGCAGCTGCGCGAGCTGCGCCGCCGCTTTGGGCCGCGCGCGGCGGTGTGGCGCTACGACCCGATCGCGGTCACTAGCGAGCTCGATGCCGAGGCGCATGCCGCCGGCTTCGCGGTGCTGGCGCGGGCGCTGGCGGGTACGGTCGATGAGGTGGTCCTCTCGGTCATGCATCCCTACCAGAAGACGCGGCGCAACCTCGATCGCGCCGCCGGGCACCATGGCTTCCTCTGGCGTGACCCACCCGCCGAGGAGAAAAGGCACCTCCTTAGCCGGCTTGCCGCGATCGCCCTGGAAGAGGGCATGGTACCGACGCTATGCAGCCAACCCGAGCTGCTGGTTCCGGGGATCGGCGAAGCCCGCTGCATCGACGCCGAACGCCTCGCCGATGTCGCCCAGCGCCCGATCGCGGCGCGCACTGGCGGCAACCGCCCGGGCTGCCGCTGCGTCCTGTCGCGCGATATCGGCGCCTATGACACCTGCCCGCACGGCTGCGTTTATTGTTATGCCGTCGCCGATCGCGACCGCGCGGTCGCGAATTTCCACCGCCACAATCCCGACGCGCCAATGCTGCGCGCCTGAGGGGTCAGCGGCGGTGATGGCCACCGCCGCCGTGGAACCCACCGCCGCCGCGGAATCCACCGCCGCCGCGGAACCCGTGATGCCCGCCGCCGAAACCAAAGCCGAGGCCCAGGGTGGCGGGGGCATAGCCATAATACGGATAGGCATAGCCGTAATACGGATAGGCATAGGCCGCCGGACAGCGATAGGGATAGTAATAGGGATTACAATAGGCGGAGTAATATGGGTAGGAGTAGGGATAATAGTACGGGTAATATTGCGCCTCGGCCGGAGCCGTCACACCGCCCGCCGCGAGGATGCCGGCGACGAGCAGGGCTGCCGCGATCGGGGGGCGGCGCAACCAACGGGTAGCGATGGTCAGGGACATGACACGCTCCGCTCGGTGGTAGGTGAGCCGATGTTTTATTATACGGGGCCGGTTAGTTTCCATCCCCGCCGGCCCATGGTACAGCGGAATATGCGGCCGCTTGGTTTCGCGCGGGGATAGCGACGCGGGGCTTCCGGCGCGGCTGATCGGGCTCGGCTTCCGCCCCGAGCATGTGCGCAGCCCGCCGGCGGCGCTGGCGCGATCGTGACCACGCCCTGGCCCGCGCCGGCCTAAAATCAGGACAGCTTCATTCCGAGGAGCCGATCATGCCAACCGCCTCACCTGCGCACCCGACCCGCCGCGCCGTCCTTTCCCTCGCCGGGAGCGCGCTCGCCTTTGGCGCGCTAGCGGCGCGCCCGCTCGCGGCCTTGGCCCAGACCGGGCCGAGCGCCCAGCCGCTCAGGATCGCCACGATCGGCGCCGGGCGCGAGGGCGGTGCGCTCGGGTCGCTGTTCGTCAAGGCCGGCCACCCGGTCATGTTCTCCTCGCGCCATCCCGAGCAGCTGAAGGATTTGGTGGCCGGGCTCGGCCCGCTGGCGAAGGCCGGCACGGTCGCCGAGGCGATCGCCTTTGGCGATATCGTGCTGCTCGTCGTGCCCTATCCCGCGGTGCTGGAGATCGGCAAGGAACACGGCAGCGCGCTCGCGACGAAGGCGCTGGTGATCGACGTCAGCAACCCGATCGCGCCGCGCGATGGTGAGGACATCGTCAAATGGGCCAATGAGCAGGGCGGCGCCGGCCTCGCCACCCAGAAGGCGCTGCCCGGCGCGCATATCGTGCGCGCGTTCAACGCGATCGGTTCGACGCAACTGACCGCGCTGGCGCACCGCCAGGGCGAGCCGGCCAAGGAGCTGACTGGCATACCGATTGCCGGTGATGACCAGAACGCGCTGGCGCTGGCCTCGCGCCTGATCAAGGAGATCGGCTTCGAGCCGGTCGTGGTCGGCGGCCTCGCGATGGGCAAATATCTGGTGCCGAGAACCCCGCTCGGCGGCGTGCATACGCCGGAAGAGCTTCGCCAGATCGCCGCGACGCTGAAATAGGCTCGCCAGGGAAATAGGCCAGCCGCAAACGATCGAATTGGACCGCGGGCGTCCCGCCCGCTGCGGGCGGGACGCCCGCGTTCCCAAACGCGCCGCCGCTCAGTGGCGGAATTGCGGCGCGACCTCGCGCATAAACAGCCGGAGGCTCTCGGCTGCCACCTCGTGCGGCATCGGCCCGAGCCGGAACGAGGCGATCACCCCGCCGACTCCCAGCTTCTCGATGCCGGCCATCGCTTCGGCGACCGTCGCCGGCGATCCGCGCAGGAGGCCCTGCGCGACGCTCGCCCGCGCCGCCGGCAGATCGCTGTGCGGCACTTCGATGCGCTCGCCGGTCTCGGCATAGATCCGCTCGCGCATTTCGGCCCGCGAGCGGGTCATCGCTTCGAAGAACGGCACGCCGACCCGCTCGGCTTCCGCGTCGCTCGCCGCGACGAAGACGTTGCGCCACACCCAGGAGAGATCGAGGTTGCCCGCGATCGTCGCCGTGTCGTAGCCGGCCGCCCGCATCGCACCGCAATAGAGCGCGACGCGGTGCCGGGTTGCCTCGAGCGACTGGACGTTCATCAGGAAGGGCCGGCCCTGGCGGGCGAACTCGACGAGCGAGGCTTCGCTCGAAGCGCCGCGGATGATCGGCGGATGCGGCTTTGTGTAGGGGCGCGGCCGCAAATTCGGCACCTTGAGCTGCCAGAACCGGCCGTCATGCGCAAAAGCGCCGCCATTCCAGGCCTTCAGGATGATTGATTCGGCTTCGTCAAGGCGGGCCTGGGCCTCCTCGTGAGGAATGCCGAAACCCTGGTAATCGTAAATGTTGTAGGCGGTGCCGCGGCCGAGCCCGACGATGAGCCGCCCTTTCGTCAGATTGTCGATCAGCGCCAGCTGCTCGGCGAGGCGGATCGGGTGATGCAGGGAAGTTTGGATGACGGCAAAGCCGATCGTGCTGCGCCGCGTCGCGGTGGCGAGGGCGGCGGCAAAGCTGACCGGGTCGACATAGGCGCAGATGCCGTCGAAATGATGCTCGCCAAGCCAAATCACATCGACGCCGAGTTCGTCCGACAGCATCGCCTCGGCCAAGGTCTCGTCGATGACCGCGCCGTCACGCGCTGGATCGCGGCAATCGGGAAACAGGAAATTGCCGAACTTCACGGGCCGCCCCCCCTGATCGCTCGCCGCCATCACGGACGGGCGGGGCCGCCGCTGTCAAGAGCGCGGGGCAGTGCCGGACGGTCGGGCGGCATGCGACGGGGGCTCTGCTGCAATGCTCAAACTGAGTCACTACCATCGGCCGGCATCAGTTGACGCGGCCGCGCCATCGGTCGATCGTTCGCCGGAGATCGGATGGGAGGACCGCCATGAAGGTTGGTGTCGCGCTCAATATGCTGTGTCAGGCCGGCCGCTCGGATGCGTCGGTGGTCGGCGAGCATCTGGCGATGGGCGACCTCGCCGAGCCGCTCGGCTTCGATTCGCTGTTCGCGCTCGAGCATCACTTCACCGGCTATGCGATGTCGCCGGCGCCGACCCAGCTCTTGAGCTATTTTGCCGGCCGCACCCGCCGGATCACCCTCGGCACCTCGGTCATCGTGCTGCCGTGGCATGACCCGATCCGCGTCGCCGAAGAGATCGCGCTCCTCGACATCCTGTGCGGCGGGCGTTGCCTGTTCGGTTTCGGGCGCGGCGCGGCGAGCGCCGAGTACGAGGGGTTCCGCATTCCGATGGAGGAGGCGCGGCCGCGCTTTGTCGAGGCGGCGCAGATCATCGTCAAGGCGCTCTCCCACGACA
>JBGPTQ010000099.1:0-6817 GCA_041490725.1 Allostellaceae bacterium
CGACCTCCTGACCGGAAAGGATCTGACCGAGCGGGCCTGGGACGCCTTCTACCGCCTCTATCTCGGAACCACCAACCGCAAATGGGGCGACGCCTACCTGACCCGCCGGTTCTTCACGATGATCGGCGAGCGCATGCCGGACAATATCGTGCTGGTCATGGCGCGGCACGGCCGCGAGTACATCGCCGGTGCCTTTAACATTCTGGGCCGCGATACGATCTACGGCCGCAATTGGGGGGCGCACCGCGAATACCGCTTCCTGCATTTCGAATGCTGCTACTACCAGGCGATCGAATTCGCGATTCAGCGCGGGCTTAAGCGGGTCGAGGCCGGCGCGCAGGGGCCGCACAAATTGCAGCGCGGCTATCTGCCGACGCCGATCTACAGCGCGCATTGGATCCCCGACCCGGCGTTCCGCCGCGCGGTTGCCGCCTTCCTCGCCCGCGAGCGCGAGATGGTCGAGCAGAAGATCGAGCACCTCGCCGAGTACTCGCCGTTCCGCCATGAGGAGGAGCGCGAATAGCCCTCTCCGCTCCGAACTTAGGAACGTGAGGTGGGTATCGGCCGGACCGCGGGCGTCCCGCCCGCATGCGGGCGGGACGCCCGCGGTCCGAGGCCAGCGCTCTGGCATTCCCAACCTTGCCCCATCGCCCGGACGGAGCGGGAGATTTCATTCACGCTGAATTGACCGCTGCGGGCGGCGAGGCGCTGGCATAGGCGGTCTTCCCCCTTCACAATGCGGCAATGGCTGACGAGGTGCCGCGTCCGGTTGCTGCCCACCGTTTCGTCCCGCTCGGCATCCTCATTCTCGCCGGGGCGCTGTTCGTGGCGTTCGGCGGGCACCGCTATCTGAGTTTCGCCGCACTCGCCGAGAACCGCGAATGGCTCTGCGAGCTGGTGGCGCAGGCCGGGGCGAAGGGTGTCATCGCCTTCATCCTCTGCTACGCCGGGCTGGTCGCGCTGTCGGTCCCGGGAGCCGCGCTGTTGACGATCGCCGGCGGATATATGTTCGGCCCCTGGCTCGGCACCGCCTATGTCGTGATCGGGGCGACAGCGGGCGCGACCGTGGTGTTCCTCGCCGCCCGCGCCGGACTGGCCGGGCTCATTGCGCGCGCCGGCCCGTTTGTAGGCCGGCTTGAAAATGGTTTCCGCAGGAACGGGCTCAATTACCTGCTGGTGCTGCGCCTCATTCCGATCTTCCCGTTCTGGCTGGTGAACCTGGTGGCCGGGGCGGTCGGGCTGCGGCTGTGGGTCTACGTCTTCGGCACGTTTATCGGCATCATCCCGGTAACCTTCATCTATGCGAGCCTCGGCAATGGTCTGGGAACGCTGGTCGAGGAAGGCCGGCCTCCCGATCTTGCGATCCTCTATCGCCCCAGCGTGTTTCTCCCGATCCTTGGCCTCGCCGCGCTCGCGCTGTTGCCGGTCATCTACCAGCGCTGGCGCGCCCGCACCGGCCGCGAGGCGGCATGACCGCGCTCAGCCCCGATCTCTGCGTCATCGGCGCCGGTTCCGGCGGGCTCGCGGTGGCGGCGGGCGCCGCGCAGATGGGCGCGAGCGTTGTTCTGGTCGAGCGCGGCCGGATGGGCGGCGACTGCCTCAATTACGGCTGCGTGCCGTCGAAGTCGCTGCTGGCGGCATCAAGGCTGGCCAATGCCTGGCGCCGCGGCGCCGAACTCGGCATCGGCTACGGCCTGCCGCAGATCGACTTTGCCGCCGTCGCCGACAGTGTCGAGCGGGTGATCGCGCGCCTCGCGCCGAACGATTCGGTGGAACGTTTCGAGCGGCTCGGGGTGCGCGTCATCAGCGCCGAGGCGCGCTTTGTCGATTCACGCACGATCCGCGCCGGCGATCATGCGATCCGGCCGCGGCGGTTTGTCATCGCCACCGGCTCGGCGCCGGTCGTGCCGCCGATCCCCGGCCTCGATCGCGTGAAGTTTTTTACCAACGAGACGGTGTTCGCCAACCGGACGGCTCCCTCGCATCTGATCGTGATCGGCGGCGGCCCGGTCGGCATCGAGCTGGCGCAGGCATATCGCGGGCTCGGCGCCGCGGTCACGGTGATCGATGCCGGCCCCTTGTTGCCGCACGACGACCCCGAGCTGGTGGCGCTCCTCGCCCAGCGCCTGGCGGAAGACGGCATCGCGCTGAAACCCTCGGTCGCGGTCGCCGGCATCGAGCATGAGGGCACAGCAATCGCCGTCACCCTCGCGACCGGCGAACATATCGCCGGATCGCATCTGCTGGTCGCCGCCGGAAGACGGCCCAATCTCGCCGCGCTCGATCTCCCCGCTGCCGGGATCGAGGCCGGCGCCGCGGGGATCCTCGTCGATCGGCGGCTGCGGACGACGAACCATCGCGCCTTTGCCATTGGCGACGCGGCCGGCGGCCCGCAATTCACCCACATCGCGCTTTACCACGCCGGGATCGTGATCCGGAACGTGCTGTTCCGGCTGCCCGCGCGGGTCGATTACCGCGCGCTTCCCTGGGTCACCTACACCGATCCCGAGCTTGCCCAGGCCGGGCTGAGCGAGACGGCGGCGCGAGAAGCGGGGCCGCTGCGGACACTGCGCTGGTCCTTTGCCGAAAACGACCGCGCCCACACCGAGCGCGACACATCGGGCGAAGTGAAGATCGTCACCGGCCGGCGCGGGCGCATTCTTGGCGCGACGATCCTCGGCGCCGCGGCCGGCGATCTGATCCTGCCCTGGGCACTGGCGATCTCGCAACGGCTCAAGATCGGCGCGATGGCCAATCTGATCGTGCCCTACCCGACCCGGGGCGACGCCGGCAAACGCGCCGCCGGCAGCTTCTACACGCCTTCCCTGTTCGCGCCGCGCACCCGCCGCCTCGTGCGCCTCCTGGCGCGGCTTGGGTAGGATCGCGGCCAAAATGGCATATCCAAAATCAACCCTTCTTTCGTCATTCCCGCGAAGGCGGGAATCCAGGACCCCAGGTTTTCGGCGGTTGCCCTGGACCCCCGCTTTCGCGGGGGTGACGGTTAAAGCCGCGGGCTGAGGGCGCGGCGATGCTGATCAGAAGCCTGTCGGCTCGCCTGCTGGTGCTGACGATCTTTTTTGTGATGCTGAGCGAGGTGCTGATTTTCGTGCCCTCGGTCGCGCGTTTCCGGATGACCTATTTCGACAACCACCTCGCCGCCGGGCATCTCGCCACCTTGGCCCTGGCGGCGAGCCCGAGCGGCAAGATCGACCAGCCGCTCACCAAGCTGCTGCTCGCCGATGTCGGCGCGCATGGCGTCATCCTGCACCGTCCCGACGGCATGGTGTTCATGCTCGACAGCCCGGTGGCGCCGCAGCCCGACGTCACTTTCGACCTGACGCGCGGCACTATTCCGATCTGGATCCAGCGCTCGCTCGAAACCCTGGCGCGCAGCGACAATCGCGTGATGCGGGTGCTCGGTCCCGCCCCGACCGAGCCGGGTGCGACGGTCGAAGTGCTGCTCGACGAGGCGCCGCTGCGCCGCGAGATGTGGGCGTTCGGGATGCGCATCCTCGAATTGTCGATCGTCATCTCGCTGACCACCGCCGCGCTTGTGTATCTCAGCCTGCAATGGCTGCTGGTCCGGCCGATGCGCCGCATCACCGCGAGCATGACCCTGTTCCGCGAGGACCCGGAGGACGCCTCGCGCCGCATCGTCCCGAGCGGCCGGCGCGACGAGATCGGCGGCGCCGAGAAGGAGCTTGCGATGCTGCAGGAAACCGTGCGGCAGGCGCTCGGCCAGCACGCGCGGCTGGCGGCGCTCGGCACCGCGGTGACCAAGATCAACCATGATCTGCGCGCCATTCTGGCAACCGCGCGGCTGGTCAGCGACGGGCTCGCCGACAGCGCCGCGCCCGAGGTGCGCCGCGTTGCGCCACGGCTGTTCGAGGCGATCGACCGCGCCGTCGCGCTGTGCACACACACCCTCGATTTTTCGCGCGAGGGCGCGCCGCCTCTGGCGCCCACGCGGTTTCAGTTGCTGCCGCTGATCGAGGAGATCGAGCCGGCCCTGGCGACGGGAAGCGACCACCTCGCCGTCGAGCCGGAAGTGCCGCCTGGGCTGGTGGTGCGGGCCGACCGCGATCAGCTCTATCGGGTGCTGTTCAACCTCGCCCAGAACGCGGTCGAAGCCGGCGCGCGGCACCTCCGCCTGACCGCCGCCGTGCTCGCCGGGGCGGTCACGATCGACATCGCCGATGACGGCCACGGGCTGCCGCCGCGGGCTCGGGAAAACCTGTTCCGGCCGTTTTTCGGCTCGGCCCGGCCGGGCGGGACCGGCCTCGGCCTGGCGATCGCGCGCGAGCTGATGCGGGCGCAGGGCGGCGACCTCGTGCTGGTCGAGACCACCGGCAGCGGCACGGTGTTCCGGCTGACCCTCCCGGCGCCCGCCGAGAATGCCGGCTCGCTCAATCGAGCGCCAGGGTAAGCGCCTTCCCCCACCCTTCCCTCCCCCGCTTGCGGGGGAGGGTTAGGGAGGGGGCCGGCTCGCTCAATCGAGCGCCAGGGTAAGCGCTTTCCCCCACCCTTCCCTCCCCCGCTTGCGGGGGAGGGTTAGGGAGGGGGCCGGCTCGCTCAATCGAGCGCCAGGGTGAGCGCTTTCAGATAGGCGGTCTCCGGCAATGCCGGATGGACCGGATGGTCGGGGCTCGCCCCGGTGCTCTTGAGGATGCGCGCGAAGCGGCCGGCATCGGCGAGGCCGCGCCGCACCGCCTCGGTGAATTCCGCGACCCCGACATTGTACGAGCACGACGCGAGGAACAGAAAGCCCGAGGGCGCGGTCAGCTGGGCGGCGAGGTGGGCGAGCTTGCGATAGCCGCGCAGCGCCGCCGGGACCGCGCGCTTCGAAGGCGCGAAAGCCGGCGGGTCGGCGATCACGATGTCGAACCGCTCGCCGGCGGCGGCGAGCGCGGCCGCTTCGGCGAAGACATCGCCGCGGCGGAAGGTCGAGCGCTCGGCGACGCCGTTGCGCCGGGCGGCCTCTGATGCGAGCACCAGGGCGGGCGCCGAACTGTCGATGCCCACGACCGCGGCGGCGCCCTTATGGGCCGCGGCGACGGCAAACCCGCCGCTGTGGCAATAAAGGTCGAGCACCCGCGCATCGGCCGCCAGCCCGGCGATGAAGGCGCGATTGTCGCGTTGGTCGAAAAACCAGCCCGTTTTCTGCCCGGCCAGCACATCGGCCGCAAACACCGTGCCGTTTTCCTCGAGCGGCACCGCGCCCTCGACGGTACCCAGCGCGATCCCGGTTTCCCGCGGGAGCCCCTCCTGGGTTCGCGCCGGGCTGTCGTTGCGCAGCACGATCGCTTCCGGCGAGAGCAGGCCGCGCAGCGCCTCGGTTATGACCGGGGTCAGGCGGTCCATCCCCGCGGCATTCGCCTGCATGACCAGGACCGCGCCAAACCGGTCGATGACGAGACCGGGGAGGCCATCCGCCTCGGCATGGACGAGCCGGTAATAGGGCAAAGCGTAAAGCCGGTCGCGCAGCTTGAGCGCGCGCTCAAACCGGCGCGCGAAAAAGCGCCGGTCGATCGCCCTTCCGGCATCGCGATCGAGGAGGCGGGCGGCGATCAAGGTGTGCGGGTTGAACATCGCCACGCCGAACGGCCGCTCGTCGGCGCGGCGCAAGGTGACAAGGGTGCCGGGCGCGAGCGCCTTCGCCGCCGCATCCATGACGATTTCGTTCGAGTAGATCCACGGGTGGCCGCCCTCGGCGCGGCGATGGAAGCGGGGCAGCAAGGTGATTTGCGGCCGGCCCGCCGGGTCGTCGGCCTCGGCGGCGGCGCCGGTCGTCTCCGCGACGGTCGCGATCTCCGACATGCTCGGTTCTCCTCCGCAGAGCTTGTAAATCAATCTCGTCACGCCGGCAGAAGACGGGCTGCATCACGATCCCGCGTCCTTCGAGACGGCGCTTCGCGCCTCCTCAGGATGACGTGAGTTTATGATGACATTAAGAAAGAACGTCATCCTGAGGAGCCCGCATCGCGGGCGTCTCGAAGGACGCACCACGCCCGGCACGGCAACCTCGCCGGATGTCTTCGCCGAAATGGACGCGCCCGCGCAAGCCACCCTATGATCGCACCAACGGCTCGGACCGGAGGCAGGCATGCGCATCAGCACCGACCACATCCTCTCCAGTCATGTCGGAAGCCTGCCGCGGCCGGACGAGCTGATCGCGGCAAACCGGGCGCGCGAGACTGGCGAGACTGGCGAGGCGGTCGACGATCGCGCTTTTCAGAAGATTCTCGGCGCGGCGGTCATCGAGGCCGTTCGGCATCAGCATGATCTCGGCATCGATGTCCCGGGTGACGGCGAGTTTGGCAAATCGATGGGCCAGCGCGTCAATTACGGCTCGTGGTGGCGCTATTCGTGGCAGCGCCTCTCCGGCATCGAGCCCGGCGAGCAAAGCCTCTATGAAATGGCGCCGCACCGCTCCCGCCCCGGCGAGGTCGTGCTGACGAGTTTCGGCGACCGGCGGGATCGCACGCAATTTGCCGCAGCCTACGCCGACCCCGATTCCGGGATCACCACCGGCCCGCGGCCGCCGGCTCCGGTATGCGTCGGCCCGCTCCTCTATGCCGGCCACGACATGATCCGCGCCGACATCGCCAATTTCAAGGCGGCGCTCAAGGCGGCCGGGGTCGCGGAGGGCTTCATGACCGCGGTCGCTCCGGGCAGCTGCTCGCGCATCGGCAACAAATACTACAAGACCGACGAGGAGTTCCTCTACGCCTGCGCCGACGCGATGCGCGAGGAGTACAAGGCAATCGTCGAGGCGGGCCTCATCCTGCAGCTCGACGATCCGGCGCTCGCCGAGAAC
>JBGPTQ010000100.1:0-6797 GCA_041490725.1 Allostellaceae bacterium
ATACGCGCATGTGACGTTTTTCTTCAATGGCGGGCGGGAGACCGTGTTTCCCGGCGAGGAGCGGATCCTGGTGCCCTCGCCAAAGGTCGCGACCTATGACCTGCAGCCCGAGATGTCGGCCCCCGAGCTGACCGACAAGGTGGTCGCCGCGATCGGCTCCGGCCGCTTCGATGTCGTCGTCATCAACTACGCCAACACCGACATGGTCGGGCATACCGGGCATCTCGACGCCGCGATCAGGGCGGTCGAGACGGTCGATACCTGCCTCGGCCGGCTGGATGCGTCGGTCGAGGCTGCCGGCGGCACCCTCGTCATCACCGCCGACCACGGCAATGCCGAGATGATGCGCGACCCCGAAACCGGCGAGCCGCATACCGCGCATACGCTGAACCCGGTGCCCTTCATCATCGTCAACCCGCCCGGCGCGATCACGCGGGTCGAGGGGGGCCGGCTCGCCGATGTCGCGCCGACCCTGCTCGACATCCTCGGCCTCGCGAAGCCAGCGGCGATGACCGGGCATTCGCTGATCGTCTCGGGCGAGAGGCGTGCGGCTGAGTGAGGCCGCGTCCCTGGGCGCCGCTGGGGCGGCGCTCGCCGTGCTGATCCTCGCCATCACCCCGGTGATCGCGGCGCCGGCGAGCGCCTCGCCAAGCGCCTTGGGCAAGCTCGACCTGTTGCGCCAGGAGTGCATCGCCGCCGCGCGCGACGCGCAGCAGCGCGAGCAGGCGATCGCGGCGCTCGAACAGACCATCGGCCTCCTCGGCCGCGACGCGGAGGGGCGGCAGCGCGGCCTCGATGAGAGCCGTGCCGAGCAGGCGCATCTGCTCGGCACGCTCCTCGATCTCGCACGCCATCCACCCGACCGGCCCGCCTCCGCTCCCGCGGGAGCGATCGATCGGATGCGCGGTGAGCTGTTGCTGGAGGGCACCCTCCCGGGGTTGCGGGCCGAGGCGCGCGCGCTGTCGGGCGAAATCGAGCGGATCGCGGCGCTGCGCCGGAAAATCGTCACGCAACAGGGCGAGCTGGCAAGCGCGCGTCAAGCGCTCGGAACGGCTCGCGAGCGCCTCGCCGAGCTTACCGCCCACCGGATCGAGCTGACCGGCCGGTTGCTGCCGGAGGACAGCGGCGGCGCGGCGCGGATTGCCAAGCTCGGGCACGAGGCAAGCGATATCGGCGATCTGATCAAACGCGCCGACGCCGCGACCGAACGCCGCGACAAGGAGCTGCTCACTCGCGCCCGTGCGGCGCCCCCCGCGACGTCCCCCGCGGCGCCCAAAGCTAACCCGAGCGCGCTGACGGCGCAGGCCGCCGACCCGACCCGGCCAAACCAGCTGCACGCCTTCGATCCGCCTGGATCTGTCCTGGAGATGCCGGTTGCCGGCACGATCGCCCGGCGATTCGGCACCGCCGACGCGACGGGGGCAATCCAGGGCCTCAGCCTTGCCGCACCAGGAGGAGCCGAAGCCGTCGCGCCGTTCGATGGCAGGGTCATCTATGCCGGGCCGTTCCGCAATCTCGGGCTCGTCTTGATCATCCGGCACGGCGGCTTGTATCATACGCTGCTCGCCGGGTTGGGCCGGGTCGACATCAAGGCCGATCAATGGGTCTTGGCGGGCGAGCCGGTGGGCGCCATGCCGGATGCGGTCGACAAGGCTTCCGGCGGCGCGCTGTATTTCGAGTTGCGCCGTGACGGCCGCCCGGTCGATCCCCAACCGTGGCTGGCCGCTCGCGAGGCGGGGCGCAACGAACCAGACGGGGACCAAAAGGTGCGTGAATGAAGCGATTGGGGCTGATCGCGGCGGCTGCCGGAGCGGTCTTTCTGTTTACGCTGCACCAGGATGCCGGCGGCGCCTCGTCGAACAATCCGGATTCCTATAAGCAGCTCGGCCTGTTCGGCGACGTTTTTGAGCTGGTGCGGACGGGCTATGTCGAGGATGTCAGCGACGAGACGCTGGTCGAGGGCGCGATCAACGGCATGCTGACCTCGCTCGATCCGCATTCCAACTATCTCAATGCCAAGAACTTCAATGACATGAAGGTCCAGACGCGCGGCGAATTCGGCGGGCTGGGGATCGAAGTGTCGATGGAGAACGGGCTCGTCAAGGTGGTCTCGCCGATCGACGATACGCCGGCGTCCCATGCCGGCCTAAAGCCCGGCGACCTGATCACCCATCTCGACGGCACCGCGGTGCAGGGCCTCACCCTCCCCGAGGCGGTCGAAAGGATGCGGGGGCCGGTAAACAGCGACATCAACCTGACGATCCGACGCGAGGGACGCGAGCCCTTCGACGTGAAGATCACCCGCGCGATCATCAAGATCCAGTCGGTCCGCTCGCATGTCGAGGGCAACAATATCGGCTACCTCCGCATCACCTCGTTCAACGAGCAAACCGATGTCGGCCTCAACAATGCGATGAAGAGCTTGAAGCAGCAGGCCAACAACAAGCTGATCGGGGTCGTCCTCGACCTGCGCAACAACCCGGGCGGGCTGCTCGATCAGGCGGTGGCAGTGTCCGACGCGTTTCTCGAAAAGGGCGAGATCGTGTCGACCCGCGGCCGCCGCTCGGATGACGCGCAACGCTACAACGCCCGCCCCGGCGATATCGCCGCCGGGCTGCCGATGGCGGTCTTGATCAATGGCGGCTCGGCCTCGGCCAGCGAGATCGTCGCCGGCGCCCTGCAGGACCACCATCGCGCGATCCTGATCGGCACGCGCTCGTTCGGCAAAGGCTCGGTGCAGACGATCATCCCGCTTTCCGGGCACGGCGCGATGCGGCTGACCACGGCGCGCTACTACACGCCCTCGGGCCGCTCGATCCAGGCCAAGGGGATCGACCCGGACATCCTCGTCGAAGCCGCCAAGATCGAGCGCGCGCCGGCGAAGGGCGACAAGAGCGCATCGGCGGCCGGCAAGAATGATGACAAACCCCAGGACGACAAGGCCAAGAGCGAGAAAGCGGCCGAACAGAGCACGGTCGATCCCTCGATCATGGGGACCCCCGATGATTATCAGCTCGCCCGCGCGGTCGACATGCTGCGCGGCATCGCGCTGTTCAACGGCCGCGTCGTGAATTGAGTGCGGCACCGGCGCCACCCGGGATCGGCCGCGTGACGCCGCGCGACAGCGAGCGGGCGCGCTATCGCGCGGCGGTCGGGGTCATGCTGCTCAACCGCGAGGGCAACGTCTTCGTCGGCCGCCGCATCGACATGCCGGCCGGGCTGGCCGCCTGGCAGATGCCGCAGGGCGGCATCGATCCGGGCGAAACCCCGCGCCAGGCGGCGCTGCGCGAGCTGAAAGAAGAGATCGGCACCGCCAGGGCCGAGATCCTCGCCGAAAGCCGCCGATGGCTGCATTATGACCTGCCGCCGGAGATCGCCGGCGGGATGTGGGGCGGGCATTATCGCGGCCAGCGGCAGAAATGGTTCGCGATGCGCTTTACCGGCAAGGATGCCGATATCGACCCCGCCGCCACCGAGCACCCCGAGTTCGACGCCTGGGAATGGGTGATGCCCGAGCGGCTGCCCGAGTTGATCGTGCCGTTCAAGCGCCGGCTCTATCTCGATGTGCTCGCCGAGTTCCGCGAGCACTGTTCGCCGAAGCAGAGCTAGATCGGATCCAATGGCCAGACCGGTCGGCGCACCTTGTCGAACAATTCCGGAGTGTAGATCTCGGAGCATAAAGCCCCGGTGTCGACGAGGATGACCTCGCGCGCGATCGGCTCGAAGGCGGCGCGGAAATGCTGCATCGATTTGACCGCCACGGTGGTGTAGCGGGCGGGGTCGATGCCCAATGAGGTGAACTGGCCGAGATCGACCGCCTGGCCGTTGTTGGTGATCAGGATGATGTCGATGCCGGCGACCCGGAACACCATCGACGGCCCGTAATCGCGCTCGAGCCCGCCGCCCATCGGGCCATAGGCGATGAAGCGGCCGTTGCTGAGATGGGTGACCTCACCGGTCAAGGTCAGCGGCCCGCCGCCCATCGCGGGATCAGTCTTGCCGCCAAGGGTCAGGGTCGCCGGCCCGACCCCGGCGCGCATCCCGGCTTCGACCGCCTCGGGGTCGCAGATCGCATGAAAGGCGACGCCTTCGACCCCGGCCTCGACCAGGCCCTGCAGAAACGCGGTCGCGTCACCATAGCCGCCGCCTCCCGGGTTGTCGGTGTAATCGGCGACGATTAGCGGCTTGTCGCCGGGGGTGCCGGCGCGGGCGCGGGCGACCGCGTCGGCGACCGAAAGCAGCGTGAAGCTTTGGTAGTCGCGGGTCGCCCAGGCGTGATCGATGAATTCCTCGGCGATTGCCAGCCCGCGCGCGAGGTTGCCGTCCACCGTCACCGTCACCGACGGGCCGACATCGCGGATATTGGCCCGGCTGAACCCGGCGCAGATGCTGACCGCGAGGACTTCGCCCGCTTCCTCCAGCGCCTCGCCGCGGGCGATCAGCTCGGCCATCGGCCCCGCTTGGTGGCGGCCGCGGTCGAGCCCGTAGATCATCGGCCGCCGCGCGATCACGGTGCGCGGGCGCACCTCGCCCGCCATCGCGCGTTCGAGCAGTTGGGCACCCTGCCAGGCCCGCTCGTACTGGTCGATATGTGGATAGGTGCGGAAGGCTATGAGGGCGCTGGCATTGTCAGCCATGAGCGGGGTGACGTTGGCGTGCAGGTCTAATGTCACGACGATCGGCACCTCGGGCCCGAGCTTCTTGCGCAAGCGCGCCAAGAGCTCGCCTTCGCCGTCTTCGTGGGAATCGACGACCATCGCGCCGTGCAGGTGCAATAGCACGCCGTCGATCGGGCGTTGGTGGTCGGCCGCGTCGAGGATCATGCCGCCAATCTGCTCGAACGCGTCGTCGGTCACGATGCCCGAAGGATTGGCATTGGCCGAGACCGGGTGAACGAGCGTCCAGCCGTATTTGTCGGCCGCCTCAAAGGTTGCGCCCAACGCCGAGCGGGTGCCGCGGAACGCTACCGGGATCTCGTTGTCGCGGTGGAAGTCGCGGCGCCGCCACAGCGCCATGTCGGTCTGCTGCACGCTGAACGTGTTGGTCTCGTGCATGAACCGGCCGGTCAGAACGCGCTTCATCGAGGGCTCCTTACCATGCGAGCGCCCAGCCGTCGCGGCGCGGGTCGGAGCCGGCGAGCAGCATTCCGCTCGATGCGTCGCGGCGGATGATCTCGACGCTGCACGGGCCCTCGAGATCGCCGACCGTATTGACCGGATGACCGCGCCGCGCCAGCTCGCGGCGCACCTCGTCGGGAAACCGTCGCTCCATCGTCAGGACGTCGGGGCCGTCATGCGGATAATTGGCGTATTGCCCGGGCACGTTCGAGGTCCAGCGCGGCGTCTCGGCGGCCTGTTGAGGGTCGAGCGCGAAATCGGCCATCGCCGTCAACACCTGGAAATTGATCTGCACCTGGTTGTCGGCGCCGGGGGTGCCAAGGACCGCCCACAGCGCGCCATCCTTCAGCACCAAGGGCGGGTTCATCGTATGGCGCACCCGCCGCCCCGGCCGTAGGAAGTTCGGGTGAGCCGGGTCGAGGTGCCAATAGGCCATGCGGTTGTTCAAGAGGATGCCGGTATCGCCGGCGGTCATCCCCGAGCCCCAGGCGCTGTTGATGTTCTGGATCCCGGAGACCGCGTTGCCCGCGCCGTCGGCGGTGCAGAAATAGGTCGTGTCGCCGGCCGCATCGGCGATTGCCCGGGTCGGAGCGGCGCGGCGGCGGTCGATCCGGCTCGCCAGCCTGGCGGCGTAATCGGCCGACAGCAGCTCGCCGAGCGGCGTGTCTATCGTGCGCGGGTCGGCGCCCCAGCGCTCGCGGTCGGCGAAGGCGAGCTTTTTCGCCTCGACCATCACATGGACCGCATCGGCCGAGCCGATTCCCATCGCATGCAGGTCGAAATTCTCGACGATCTTCAGCTCCTGAAGCAGCGTGAACCCGGTCGAGTTGGGCGGCGCTTCGAGCACGCTGACGCCGCGGTAGTCGACCCTGATCGGCTCCTGGCGCTCGGCCTCGAAATCGGCGAGATCGGCTTCGCCGACCGGCGCGCCGGCATCGGCGCAGGCCTCGGCCAGACGGCGGGCCAGGGCGCCGCGATAGAGGCACTCGGGGCCTTCGCTGGCGATCTCCTCGAGGGTGCGGGCGAGATCG
The DNA here is from genome assembly GCA_041490725.1 of Allostellaceae bacterium. Classification (GTDB taxonomy): domain Bacteria; phylum Pseudomonadota; class Alphaproteobacteria; order ATCC43930; family CGMCC-115725; genus DATARH01. The sequence goes on from JBGPTQ010000100.1 coordinate 6,149, forward strand.
GGCTGCACGATCGGGGCGCCGACCGCGGGCGCCATTCCGCCGGCCAGGAAGACCGCGGCGCTGCGCCGGTCGGCGCCGAGGGTTGCGCGATGCTCGCCGACGAAGTGCCGGTAATGCGGCGTCACGCCGAAGCCGTCGCGGGCGTAATGGATCGCTTCGGCGAAGAGGTCACGCCACGCCAGATGGCCGAATTGGCGGTGCATCGCGCCGAGGCCGGCAATGAGGCCCGGCACCGAGACCGACATCGGCCCGGTGCGCGGGATCCCGCTCGAATAGCGCTCGGGGGTCGCCGATTGCGGCGCCGGGCCGGTGGCGTTGAACACCACCGCGCGGCCGCTCGCGGCGTCAAAGACGTGGTAATACCCGTCGCCGCCGAGCCCCGAATTCATCGGCTCGACCACGGCGAGCGCGAGCGCGGTCGCGACCGCCGCGTCGACCGCGTTGCCACCGGCGCGCAGCGCCAGCAATCCGGCCTGCGCCGCCAGCGGGTGGTTGGCCGCGACAGCGCCGCGCTGCCCGATGATCAGCGGCCGATAGCTGCGCAGTTCCTCCATTTTCCCGTCTCCGGCGATGCAAAACCGAAACACTTTAACGCAAAGGACGCTGAGGTCGCGCAGAGGACGCCCAGACCGGCAAACTCGTCATTCCG
>JBGPTQ010000101.1:0-6764 GCA_041490725.1 Allostellaceae bacterium
AACGCATGTGACTTGATCGGCGCCGGAGAGGGTTGGCGCCTGGTGAGACGGCGGCACGACGCCCCACCAGACCATCTTCATGACCGGACCGACACATTCGGGAATCGGAATGTCACCGAGCCACGTTCCGTTGGCGGCCCAGCGGGTCGCGATGTTTTTCCCTTCAATGAGCGCCCAGGTCGTTCCGCCGGTACCACCGGGTTGACGCGGCTGGGGCGAGCGGCTGCTGCGCCTCCTGGCCCATCTCGAAGCAGCCATCGATTTCCCCGACGAGGATCTGCCGCCCGAGATCGAGAACAGGGTCGCCGCCGAGACCGCATCGCTCGCCGGCGAGATCGCGCGGCATCTGGCCGATGGCCACCGCGGCGAGCGGCTGCGCGACGGCATCGCGGTGGCGATCGTCGGGCCGCCCAATGCCGGCAAATCGAGCCTCCTCAACCAGCTCGCCCGGCGCGAGGCGGCGATCACCTCGCCGATCGCCGGAACGACCCGCGATGTGATCGAAGTGGCGATCGATCTGGCCGGCTATCCGGTGGTGCTGGCCGACACCGCCGGGTTGCGCGACAGCGCCGACGTCATCGAGCAGGAGGGGCTGCGGCGCGCACTGGCGCGGGCGGAAGCGGCCGAGTTGCGCCTCTTCGTGTTCGATGCCGGGCATCCCGAGGAAGCGCGCGGCGCCGTCGTCTGGCCCGGGCCCGACACGCTGCTCGTCGCCAACAAAATCGATCTCGTCGCGCACCGCGAAATGCTGCCGACCGAGGCGCTCGCGCTATCGGCCCTGACCGGCGAGGGCATCCCTGATCTGATCGCGATGCTCGCTGCGCGCATCGCCGAGACCTACGACATCGCGGCGCCGCTCTTGACCCGGGCGCGCCATCGCGCGGCGCTGGAGAGCGCGGCAGAGGCATTGACGCGCGCGCTCGGCGCCGATCTCCCCGAGCTGCGCGCCGAGGATCTACGCCTTGCCTGGCGCAGCCTGGGTCGCATCACCGGCCGGGTTGATGTCGAGGATTTGCTCGATGTGATCTTCCGCGACTTCTGCCTGGGGAAGTAGGCTCACAATGAGGCAGTGAGACGGTGAGCAACAAGAAACTTTGTAGGATGGGTTGAGCGTAGCGAAGCCCATAGTTTTGCTTGGGACGGCCCAATTGATGGGTTTCGCTGCGCTCAACCCATCCTACCGCCCAACCGCCCCTAGCCGATCTACCATCGCAGGTCAGCATCATCCGCGTTTGGGAACTCTGGCCAAACCAAGTTGTCGTCGCCGGCCTCAGCGATTTTCCTTCCTGCCTCGGCCCAGCCGTCACGCGGACGCCGCTTCACCGAATCACGGTTATGGCTGGGGGCATCGCCGCGATTGTCGTTTTCGGTCATGCCGCTAAGCTAGCGCTTGTTGACCGTTGTTTCACGTGAAACCTCGACATCCCGGGGCGCTCTCCCTACATTCCGCCGCCATGAATGATCGGAGCGGGACCTACGACGTCGTCGTGATCGGCGGCGGCCATGCCGGCGTCGAGGCTGCCGCGGCCGCGGCCCGGGTCGGTGCCAGAACCGCGCTCTTGACGCACCGCCGGGCGACGATCGGCGAGATGTCGTGCAACCCGGCGATCGGCGGGCTCGCCAAGGGCCATCTGGTGCGCGAGATCGATGCGCTCGACGGGGTGATGGGCCGCGCGATCGATCGCGCCGGTATCCAGTTCCGCATGCTCAACCGCAGCAAGGGGCCGGCGGTGCGCGGGCCCCGGGCGCAGGCCGACCGCAAGCTCTATCGAGCGGCGATGGCGGCGCTGCTCGCCGAGATCGCGGATCTCGCGATCCTCGAAGGCGCGGCCGAGGATTTGCTGCTCGACGCGGCTGGCCGGGTCTGCGGGCTCCTCCTCGGCGACGGCCGGAAGATATCTTCCGGCCGGATCGTGCTGACCACCGGCACCTTCCTGGGCGGGCTCATTCATATCGGGCAGGAGAAGATCCCCGCCGGCCGGGTCGGCGAAGCGCCGGCGCTCGGATTGTCGCGGACCCTGCGGCGCTGCGGCTTTGCGCTCGGGCGGCTGAAGACCGGGACGCCGCCACGGCTCGACGGCAACACGATCGACTGGCAGGGGCTCGACATCCAGCCGGGCGATGATCCTCCAGTGCCGTTCTCGTTCCTGACCGGGCATATCACGACGCCGCAGGTCGTCTGCCACATCACCGAAACCACCCCGCAGACGCACGCCGTCATCCGCGCCAATCTCGACCGTTCGCCGCTTTACGCCGGCGACATTACCGGGGTGGGGCCGCGCTATTGCCCCTCGATCGAGGACAAGGTGGTGCGCTTCGCCGAGCGCGAACGCCACCAGATCTTCCTCGAGCCGGAGGGGCTCGACGACGACACGGTCTATCCGAACGGGGTCTCGACCTCGCTGCCGCGCGACGTGCAGGCCGCGTTCATCGCGACGATCCCCGGCCTCGAACGCGCGGTGATGCGCCGGCCCGGCTATGCGATCGAATACGATTACGTCGACCCGCGCGAGCTGTACCCGTCCTTGGAGACAAGGCGGGTGCCCGGCCTCTACCTCGCCGGCCAGATCAACGGCACGACCGGTTACGAGGAGGCGGCGGCGCAGGGGCTGGTCGCCGGCGTGAATGCGGCGCTATCGGCCTCCGGCGCGGCGCCGCTGGTGCTCGATCGGGCCGACGCTTATATCGGCGTCTTGATCGACGATCTGGTAACGCGCGGCACGAGCGAGCCCTACCGCATGTTCACCTCGCGCGCCGAGTACCGGCTGAGCCTGCGCGCTGACAATGCCGACCAGCGGCTGACCCCATTGGGGCTCGGCGTCGGCGCGATCGGAGCCGAGCGCGCCGGCGCCTTCGCCGCGAAGCTGGCGGCGCTCGAGTCTGGCCGGCGGCTGGTCGCCGGGCTGCGCCTGAGCCCGACCGCGCTGCGCCAGCACGGCATCGCGGTCAATGCCGATGGCGTGGCGCGCTCGGCCGCCGAACTCTTGGCCCACCCCGGGATCGATGTAGTGCGACTCGCCGCGATCTGGCCCGCACTTGGCGGGCTGGCCCCCGACATTGCCGAACAGCTCGAAATCGATGCGCGCTATGCCGGCTATCTCGAACGCCAGGCGCGCGACATTGCCGCATTCCGCCGCGACGAGGCGCTCTTCCTCCCCGAATCGCTCGACTACGCCGCGGTCGGCAGCCTGTCGGCGGAGATCCGCAGCAAGCTCGCCGCGGCGCGGCCGGCGACCTTGGGCGCCGCGGGGCGCATCTCGGGCGTCACCCCGGCGGCGCTGGTCGCGCTGCTGCAATATGTCAAGCGCCGGCCCGCGACGGTAGAGGGTCAGTGTGAATGTCGCCTACCGACCCAAAGTCGACCTACCTACACCCAAGCCGTCTGAATCGGAGCCCAATCGTCCGGTTGCTGAGATTCAGGACGCGCGATGAATAGTCGATCAGTTCACACGTCTCCTCGTGCTCCGCTTTCGCGCAGCCTCCACCGGAAGCGCCGCCCACGCCGCCCGCTGGTGCCCAAGATTTACGGCTGAAGGGCTCAAAAAAGGGTTGTTTACTCATAATTCAGACGTATAAGTCATAAGCATAGGGTGTTCGACTGCCTAGCCATCAATCCCGGTATCAAGCACATGCTCGCTTGGCTCAAACGGAAAGCGACCCCTGCCCCCGGCGAGCAGTCGCTTGAGAGCGAGGACCAGAAACCCTTAACCGAGGAGAGGCTGGAACGGCTGTTGGGCCGGCTCGGGTCCGAGAGTCGAGCGGGCAGCGAGCCTGCCGCGGCGTTGTATGAGGTCAATCCGCCGCCGGAGATTGACAACAGCGCGGCCAGCGAGCCTGCCGCGGCGTTGTATGAGGTCAATCCGCCGCCGGAGACCGACAGCAGCGCGACCAGCGAGCCTGCGGCGGCGTTGAACGAGGTCGATCCGCTGGCGAGCGCCGACAGTGGAGCGGCGGACCGCTTCGCTCTCCGCCGCGAGGACCTCACGATCACCCGCCGCGGCCAGGGCCCCTCCGCCGCCGAGTTGTTGGCCAAGGGTTACTCCTTTGCGACCGGCCCCGACGGTAAGCTGGTAGTCTTCGACGCCGAGGGCCGCCTGGCGGACCCCGCGGTTCCGCTGCCGAGCGCCGACAGCAGCGCGGCCAGCGAGCCGGCGGCGGGGCCGTTGAACGAGATCAATCCGCCGACGGACACTGAGGGCAATCCGCTGCCGGCGATCGACCGTAGAGAGGCCGACAAGGCTGCGGCGGAGGCGTTGCAAGAGACCGATCTGCTGCCGCAGACCGACCGTAAAAGGGCCAAGAAGCGTGCGCCGGAGGCGTTGCAAGAGACCGATCCGCTGCCGCAGACCGACCGTAAGAGGACCAAAAAGCCTGCGATGGAGGCGTTGAACGAGATCGGTCCGCCGCCGGGGACCGGCGGTAAAACGCCTAAGGAGCGTGTGGGTGGATTTACGGGAATGCGTGTCATCGCAGTTGCGAGTCAGAAGGGGGGCTCCGGCAAGACGACAATCGCCGCGCATCTCGCCGTCCAGGCCGGTGCGGCAGGCCGGGGCCCTGTCGTTCTGATCGACACCGATCCGCAAGGTTCGCTTGCCGAGTGGTGGCACGCGCGCGCCGACGATACGCCGGTGCTTGCGACGGTGAAGCCGGAAGAACTTGCCGCCAACCTTGCGGAGTTACGCAGTTACGGAACCGCCGTCGCGATTATCGACACACCGCCGGCGCTCACCGGATCGATCGAGCAGGTAATTGCAATGGCCGACCTGATCCTCATTCCCGTACGACCGAGCCCGCACGATCTGCGCGCTGCCGGTGGAACCGTCGAGTTGGCGCGAAGGGCAGGAAAACCATTTCTGTTCGTCGTCAACAGCGCGTCGCCCCGCGCCAGCATCACCGCGCAAGCCGTCGCGGCGCTCTCCGAGCATGGGCGGGTAGCGCCGGTCATTCTCTACCAACGCACCGAATACGCCGCCTCGATGATCGATGGCCGCACCGTCATGGAAACGGCAGCTTCCGGCCGCTCGGCGCAGGAAATTGCCGAGTTGTGGCAGTGCGTATATGCTCAAATCGGCTTGCGTGTAGCGGCATAGGGGACAATGGCTTACGCAAAACTCTCGGGCGCATTGCTGGTGCGCAAGGATGCGTCACCAGCACAAACCGTGTCGGTGCCGCATGCCGCCCCGACCGCGGCGGTCAGTCCGGCAGACAGGCTGCTCGCCCAGCACCTCAAATCACTCAAGCTGCCGACGTTCCTGGCCCAGTACGAGAAGTTGTCGCGTCAATACGCCGCCGAAGGTCTCGACCCTTCCGGTTATCTGCTGCGCCTGGCTGAGCTCGAACTGATAGACCGCGAACGGCGGCTGATCGAGCGCCGCATCAAGCAGGCGCGGTTCCCGGCGGTGAAGAGCCTGGACAGCTTCGACTTCGCGGCGGTCCCCTCGCTTGACAAGAATCTCGTGCTGGAGCTTGCGCGGTGCGAGTACGTCGCACGCCAGGAGAACGTCATCGCCATCGGCGATGGCGGCACCGGCAAGACCCATATTGCGCTCGGGCTCGGGCTGGCCGCCTGTCAGAAGGGTCTGTCGGTTGGCTTCATCACCGCCACTTCGCTGATGCACGAACTGATCGAGGCCCGCGACGAGCAGCACCTGCTGCGCCTGCGGCGGCGGCTGGCCGGCTACAAGGTCTTGATCATCGACGAACTCTCCTACGTGCCGCTCTCGACCGCCGGCGCCGAGCTGCTGTTCGATGTCGTCAGCCAGCGCTACGAGCGCGGCTCCACGATCATTACCAGCGATCTTCCTTTCGAGGAGTGGATTAATGTCTTCGGCACTGCGCGATTGACCAGCGCGGTGCTGGACCGGTTGACCCACCACGTCCACATCCTCCACATGGAGGGCGAGAGCTATCGGCTCGGGCAAAGCAAGCAGCCCCAGCGGCAGCGTCACGGCAACGGGGCCGGGCGCGGGAGGCGGGTAGAATAGCATCCCGCTGCCCTGCTCTCCGATCCAGCACGCGGAGCGATTTATCTCGCCGCTGATTGAGACACTCGCGGCCGTGAGTCGGCACCGCCGGTGCCCGTCGAACTTCGGTTTCTAGCGCCGAGGCATCAACCGCCCCACGGATCGGGAATGCCCGCTCTCCACCCGTTGCAGACATTCAAACTGACCCACCACCCCCGCGACGGCCGGATCCCGCGCCGCGTGATGGTGGGTTGATGGGGCCGCTCGACCCGCACGGCTTTGCCGCTCTCAGCGGTGTTTCACGTGAAACATTGGTGCGGCTCGAAGCCTATGCCGGGCTGCTCGTCCGCTGGTCCGCGCGCATCAACCTGGTCGGCGCCAACACAACAGGCGATCTCTGGCGCCGCCATTTCCTCGATTCGGCCCAGCTTTTCGCGCATGTCCCGCAGGGCACGCAAAGCCTCATAGACCTCGGCAGCGGCGCCGGCTTTCCCGGTCTGGTGCTGGCGATATCAGGCGTGCCAGGGGTCGAGCTGATCGAGGCCGATGCGCGTAAATGCGCCTTCCTGCGCGAGGCGGCGCGCCTCGCCGCCGCGCCGGTCGTCATCCGCAATGCGCGAATCGAGGCGGTGCCGCCCCATGTCGTCGATGTCGTGACCGCGCGCGGCTGCGCGCCGCTCGACCGGCTTCTTGTTTTGGCGCAGCCGTTTATCGGACCCGATACGGTGTGTCTCTTCCCAAAGGGCGAACAGGCGAGGGAGGAATTGACCGCGGCGCAGCAAGCCTGGACAATGGACGTAA
>JBGPTQ010000102.1:0-6681 GCA_041490725.1 Allostellaceae bacterium
ATGCCCGATTGCCGGTATGCCTCGATCCGCTCGCGGCACTGCTCGGGCGTGCCGGCAACGCTGGTGGCATCGATCAGAGCGTCGCTGACCGCCCGCTCGGCGGCTTCCCGGTCGCCGCGCGACCAGGCCTCCGCGATAGCAGCCGCCTCGTCGGCAAAGCCGTGCTCGGCCATCATGCGGTTGTAGCGGGGAAAGAAGCCGGCATAAAACGCCAGCCCCGGACGCAGCGCGTCGAGCGCCTCCCGGCGGGTCTGCCCCACGGCGGCGGGCAACAGGGTGGTAACGGTGACCCGGCCCGGGTCGCGGCCGGCGCGCTTCGCCCCTTCGGCCAGAAGCTCCCTGACGACCGCGGCTGTCGCGAGCGCGCTGCGGGTCAGGATCACGCCGTCGGCGATCTCGCCGCAGAGGGCGATCATCTTCGGGAACACCGCCGACACGTAGATCGGGATCACCGGGCGAAGCGGTGTAAACCACAGATCGAAGCCGTCGATGCGGACGCTCTCGCCCTGATAACGCACCCGGCCTTCGCGCAGCAATTCGCGGATGACCGCGACGCTTTCCCGGACCCGGGTCAGCGGCTTGGCGTAGGGCATGCCGTGCTCGCCTTCGACCTGAACCTTGTGGCTCGACCCCACCCCGAGAATGAAACGGCCGGCTGAGAGGTGATCGACCGTGGCGGCGGCCATCGCGATGGTCGGGACGGTGCGCACGAAGACGCTGGTGATGCTGGTTCCGAGCAGGATCCTCGACGTCTGAGTGGCGCAGGCGGCCAAAATCGCGAACTGGTCGCCGCCATGCCCTTCGGCCACCCACGCCGACTCGTACCCGAGCGCCTCGGCGAGCTTCACGCACTCGACGATCTCGGACGGGTTGGGTCCGCCGGAGATTGCGATCCCGAGCCTCTGCATCCCGCTACCTCCTACCCTCCGGATCCGCTGGCTCTGAGCCTTGTCAGAGCGAGAGCTTATAGCCCTGATGCGTTGCTCGGAAGCCGAGGGCCTCATAGAAGCCGTGCGCGGCGCGGCGGCGCTTGTCCGAGGTGAGCTGGACCAAACCGCAGCCGCGTTTGCGGCATTCCTCGATCGCCCACTCCAGCATCGCCCGGCCAATGCCGTTGCGGCGCTCGCGCGCGGCGACGCGCACGCCCTCGATCTGACCGCGCCACATGCCGCGCCGGGTGAGCCCGGGGATGAAGCTGAGCTGCAGAACGCCGATCACCTGCCCGTCACGTTCGGCAACCGCGAGGAGCTGGTTGGAGTCGCGCTCGATTGCGGCGAAGGCCTCGGCGTAGCATGGGTCCAACGGCGCTGCGGCGCTCTCGCGCCCGCGGCCGATCGGGTCGTCGGCGAGCAAGGCGACGAGCGCTGCCAGATCGTCCGATGCGGCCCGGCGACATGCGAAAGAGCTCATCCCTCGGTTCCTCAATCGAAGATGCCTTTAAGGTTTACCGCGTTGCGCCGATCACCACCGGGATATGCTCGATCTGCGGGTTCATCGCGTTGCCGTTGACCAGGATCTCGGCCATGACGGTGTATCGGCCGGGCGGGAGCCTTCCGTCGAGCTCGACCGCGAACGTCAGATCGTCCTGCGGTAGCGATGTGCCGACGAGCGCGATATGGCCGTCGGAATCCACCACCACATACCGGCATTCCGGGGCGGCGCGCTTGCGCACCGTGGCGTCGACGAGATGCATCGGTTGCCGCACGATCTCGTAATCGCGCATGAACTTCATGACGAGCTCGATGTCGGCGGAGAGCCGCAATCCGCGGCCCTGACGCTCGACCTTGGTGACGTAGCCGCGGCGCGGGATGGCGTAGGCGTCGAACGACCCGACGCCCAGCGGGTAGCTCAGGTCGCGGAACACCTCGAGGGTGGCGCTCTCACCCGACCAGCTCTTGAGCTGGTAGGGACCATTCGTCACCAGGAAATGGCCGTGGCTGCGGTAGAACGCCGCCAATGCCGCCCAGCGTTTGCGCGCATCCTCCGCGCTGACCAGCTTTTCCAGGATCGCGGGGCGAAAACCCTCTCGTTCGAACTGGTCGACCAGCCCGGCGAGGCGGGTCTTCAGCGCATCGGAGCGCACCAGATCGAGCCATTCGACGCCCCGGCGCGCCGCCTCTTTCTGCTAGAACGCCGCCCAGCCGCTTCTGACGGCCTCTTCCATCAACACGATCAGGTGCCACGGCAAGGTGCTCCACGGCGGTGCGAAGACCGCATCCTGCTCGGGATCTCCGGATGGCATGTCGGCGTAGATGTCGACCAGGAACAGTTCCCGGATGAAATTGACGTCGGCGATCCGGAACGATTTCGAGGCCGTGTCGACGCCGATGATATGCACGGCTCTCAGCCGCTGGCGCAACGACGCGGTCGCCGCCGCGATCGCCGGGTCGTATGGCCCCGCCGCCTCGCCCCGAAACCCCCAGCGATAGGCGAACATATAGGCGTAGAAGAGATCGGCCTCTGTCGTCCTTGTGCCGTCGTGAAAAGCGGAGCCCATCACGCGGTAGCTCAATTTCAGGCGCGCGGAGCGGCCGGGCCCGACCGGCTCCAGCCGGCCGGTCGCGGGCTCGGGCAGCAGCGCATCCTCGGGAATGCTCACCGCCTCGGATATCGCCCCTGGCACCGCCGCCATGGACTGAGCGGGCGCCCGGCGCTCGACAATCGGCTCGGATAGAATGGAGAGGCTGACGAACGTGTAGACCACCATCAGCGCGGTCAGCGGCACCTGTGCGCGCAATGCAGCGGCCCGGGTCCCGAGGATCTGGTGGGCCCGGACATCGGCGAGGTAGACGGCGGCGATGTGGCCGACAACGATCGAAATCACCGCGGCGTACCAGGCAAAGCGCGCCCCGACGATGGCGATGTCGACCCGGTACCCGGAGGTCCCCAGCAGGTTCCAGCCGTATCCGAACGGATCGGACGCGAGCGGGATGAGGTACTGCCCCTGGGTCAGCAGATAGGCGAGGTAATGCGCCAGGTGATAGGCAATCGCGATCGGCACCAGGGTAAAGACAAAGCCCTGCGCCATGTCGCGCGGCGAGCGTCGCCCGGCCACTCTGCTCATCGCCGCGCTGACCGCGAGAAAGGCGGCGAGGAAGGCAGCCCAGAACGCCGCGAGGCCGATGGTCCTGACGATGATCGAACCGGATTCCCCGAGGCCCGGTATCAGGGCGATCAGCCACCGCTCGGCCTCGGCCCATTCCGGCGTGGTCAGGAGGCCGTCGTAGAGGACACTCGCCAGCACCAAAAGGACGAAGGCGACCATCGATGCGGAGGCCGGCGCATTGTCCAGGAGCCCCGCCCCGAACGGCCGCAATGCTAGGCCCCGGGCGCCCGACTCCTTGCGGGTCACAAGCTCGGTCGGCGCGAAGCGGGCAAAGAGGCCGAAGAATATCGTGAAAACCTCGCCGTGCCTGGTCCACGTCGCGCTGCCGAACAGGGCCATGCCGCCCCAGGTCAGCAGCGAATACGCGAGCGCCAGCCACGCGATGTTGGCGGGCACGGCGGGGCTCGGAAAGACCAGCTCGATCCAGGAAACGGCGAACAGCAATCCGACCGCCGGCCACACGCCGAGGCAATCGGGATAGGGCAGATGCCAGGCGAGGCCGCGGCGGCCGGTCAGCGCGCGATAAACCCGGTCGGCCATATCGAACAGGCTGCGCCACGGGTTGACCACCGCCCAGAGATCGCCGACGAAAGCCGAGACCATCGCGAACCCGACCCACCAGATGATCCACACCAAGGTCGGCGCGATGTTGCGATAGGGATCCTGATTGCCGATAAAGCCGGCGGTCACGGTGAGGATGAAGAGCCCGATGGCGATCAGCTTGAGCAGCGCCGCGAGAGCCGGATGGGTGAACCATCGGCCGAGCCGATATGCCGAAAGATCGATGCGCGGATAGAAGCGCGCGCCGGGGGCATGACCGGCCAACAGCGCGACGACGATGAAAGACAGGATGACCGCGGCGGCCGTGCCGAACAGATAGAGCGAAAGCGGCAGCGGCAGGTCGTAACGCTGGCCGAAACCGTGCGCCGCGGCCGGGACCTCGAACATGCAGAACCCGGCGAGAGCGGCACCGAGTGCGACGCCCTTCCGTGTCATGCGATCCCGGCACACGCTATTTGGAGTCGTCTGGAAATTATCGAATCGCCTCAGGCACACGCCGATCTTGGGAACGCGGCCGTCCCGGCCGCATGCGGGCCGGAGGCCCGCGGTCCAAACCGTGCAGTTGTTCCCGGACGGGTCCTTTGTGCCCCGACTAGAGCAATATCCGATCATCCCGAATCACCCCATCCGTCATTCCCGCGTACGCGGGAATCCAGGGCAAGCGATGTGCGGTCGCCCTGGATCCTTGCTTTCGCAGGGATGACGAAGGTGTTTCCACCTCATCTGATAAAGCTCTACCGCGGATAGACCTCGATGATGGCCAAGGGCGCGTCCTCAGGCGCAGCACCGCCGGCGCCTGCCGCTGGCGCATGGATTTCTATCGGGAAACGCCCGGTCGCGTAGGCGGTGAACGCGAGCTCGGCGACGGCGCCGGCGGCGACGCGTTGTTCGATGTCATAACCGTGCAGATGCAGCACGAGAGGCCGATCGCTGGTCCACCGCAGCTTGACGACATCGCCTTCGTGGACGCGGATGAGATGCATCGTGTCGGGGATGCGGCCATGCTCGATCCTGATATCAAAAATCAGCTCCGCCGCGGCGGCTATGGCGCTGCCGGCGACGATCAACAACAGCGTCAACACCGATTTTCTTGAAACCAGACGCGACACGGATGCTCCCCTCGCCGCTTATCGGCCGGGGTTCGATTGGACATCGGCGATGCGATTGAGCATCCAGCCGGAATCGTAGGGTGCGGAGAACAGCGCGGGGTCACCGATCGCCGACCACAAGAGGCGCCCGAACCGATCGCTGAAACCGGCGATCGGGTTCCAGGCGGCCTCGGGTCGCGCATCGATGCCCAGATTGAGCCAGCCGTTCCACGGAAAGTCCTTGAGCTTCACGGTGCGGATGAAGACAGGCGAATTGAAGCCTTCGATCGAGTCAAAGCCGATGTTCTCGATCCCGTTGGTGAATTCGGCGCTGAAATATTGGCGCTTGATGGTGTAGCCCGCGATCCGCTTGCGGCAGCCGAGGTTGAGCGCCGCGACAAGCTCGCGTTCGAGGTTCACCCGCTCGATCGGATCGCGATAATCCCCGCTCTCCAAGCGTTGCGCTATCGCCTCGGTGCGCTGCCGCGCCTCGGTATCGCCGGTCGCGTCGGCCAGCAGGCGTTCGGCGTGAAACCAACCGGTCTTGACCCAGGCCGGCCCGAGCCAGCCGTTGAGCGAGTTCCGCGCACCGGTCACCAACTCGGCGACGCTGGCCTCCTCGACCGCGGCATCCCAGTCGGTCCCCGGCGCGCGCCATTCCGGGCGGACCAGACCTGCCAGCATACCCTCCACCTTGACCCTGAGTTCGCGGGGCAGCGTGGCGGGTTCACCCGAAAGCCGCGTCTTCTCTGTCTCGGCGCGATCGACATGGTCGAGGTAGTCGCCATCGAAGGGGGTGACCGGGTAGGGATGGAATACGAACCCATCCCTGTCGGTCATGTCTCTGGCGGCCATGTCGCGAATGATCGCCTCGACGATTTCGCATGCGGAGCGCTCCTCCTGCGCCACATGCCCGGGATTGATCCGGACGATGACGAAATTGCCGAGCGATTCGACGGCGCGGACCGATTGCGGCACCGCGCCTGGGAAGCGCGGCTCGGGACCCAGATAAGCGTGCAGCTTGGCATCGCGGAGCAACTCCGCCGCGCGTTCCGGCGGCATCGTCTCGACCCTGATTTCGTGCGGGTAATAGGACGGGTAGACTGGCACCTCGTGGCCGCCCCGCGCCAAGCCGATCATCGCAAAGAGCGCCATGGCGACCAGCAGCACGTTCCGCGGTGTGACCTTGCGGAACGACCGCAAGGGCGATATCGGGGGCGACATCGAATGCCCGCGCCGGCCGATCACCCGCGCAGCGCGCGCATGACCTCCTCGTCAGCCAGCGCCTCTTGTGGCGTGCCGCTGAAGAGGATCTCGCCACGGTCGATGACGTAGAGCCGGTCGGCGATCGCCGCGGCGCTGACGAGGTTAGATTCAGCGAGCAACAGTGCGATCCCCATCGCCTTGATCGTCATCACCGCCTCGCGAAACCGCTTCACCACGGCGGGCGCCAGGCCTTCGAACGCCTCGTCGAGGATCATCAGATAGGGTGCGAGGGCCATCGCCCGGGCAATCGCCACCATTTTCTTTTGACCGCCGCTCAGGTTCAGCCCCTGGCGGGCGAGCAGCGGGCGGATTTCGGGAAAAACCCTGAGGGCTCCCTCCTCGCTATCGCCGTCACCGCCGCGCCCGGTCTTGGCCGAAAGCCAACGGCTGATCATCAGGTTCTCGGCGACCGTGAGTTCCGGAAAGATGCCGGAATTCTCCGGAGCGTAGCCGATGCCGAGTTTGGCGCGCCGGTGCGGCGGCAAGGAGGTGATCTCTTCGTCGCGGAACCGGATCCGGCCGGAGCGAACCGGGAGAAGGCCGATGATGCTCTCGATGATCGTGGTGCGCCCGGCTCCGTTGCGCCCGACCAGGGCCACCACCTCGTCGCTGTCGACGTTGATCGACACCCCGCGCAGAACATGGGCGGGGCCGCGGTAG
>JBGPTQ010000103.1:0-6657 GCA_041490725.1 Allostellaceae bacterium
CAAATCTTTCAAATAAATCGTCACGCCTATCGTGAAGCTTCAGTCCATCTTCGATCAGTGCCTTGAGCGCTTCGGACTCAGACGCCGCGGCACTCGTCTCCCGATACTTGTCCACACGCTCCGCGAGTTCCGGTGGCAGCGTGACGAGTTTCCGGACGTTCTTACTGAGAGACTTCGACATAGACACCTCTGTTACCCGCTGGCCGATTCCGGCGTTGACATGGTATCTCATCATGATACTCTGTTGTCACATTAAATGAAACTTTGGAGTGAAGCCCGTGAATTCCGAGGCGAGGAGAGCGAGGGGTCCGGGGGGTAGGCGGCCTATGGCCCCCGCCACCAAGCGGTTGAACACACAAGCGATAAATGCCGCCAGCCGTGCTATCGGCGAGGTGCGTCGCTCCCTGGGCACGCGAGCCGCTGCGCAGGCGTTACCTGAGATTTTCGCGCAGGCTGGGCTTCGAATTAATCTAGGAAAGCCCGATCAAGGCGAACTGGAACTGGATGAAACAACGCCGCCTGAGGCGTGACCTGGCGTCTAATCCGTAGCCTTGAGGCCCATCTGCCAGAAATCGGCTTCGAGCCGGGCGGCGGTGGCAAAAGATGCGGCCAATGCCGCAAAGCGGCCCTCGCCGCCGCGCCGAAGAAACTGCTCGTCGAGCGCTGCCGCCGCGTCGCGGGCGAGGCTTTGGTACTCGGCCCCGGCATACATGTCGAGCCATTCGCGATAGGGATTGCCGTCATGCCTTGTCGCCGGGTCGGCCATCCGCTCGGCGGCAATCTCGGCGTAGCCGACGATGCAGGGCGCCAGCGCCACTTCGAGGTCGAGCCGGTCGCCGGCCAGCCCGCGGTCGAGCACGAAGCGGGTATAGGCGATGGTTTCCAGGGTTTCCGGCTCCCGCGCCATCGCCGCCTCGCAGAGGCCCCAACCGCGGCAATATTCGATGTGCAGCCCGATCTCAGTTTCGAGCGTCGCGGCGACCAGCGAGTGCGCCCGGCGCATGTCGGCGAGCGTCTCCGATTTGTAGATTGCCAGCCCCCAGGCCCGGGCGAAATGCAGCAGAAAGAGATAATCCTGGACCAGATAGCGCCGAAACGCCGCTTCCGGCAGGTCGCCACGGGCGAGCCGCATCACGAATTCATGCCGCGTATAGGCGGGCCAAATCTCGCCGGCAGCGGCGACGAGGCGCGCGAACAGCTCGCCTTCCATCGCTCAGAGTCCACCCGTCATTCCCGCAAAAGCGGGAATCCAGGGGCCCCAGCGCTCCGCCGCTTGCCCTGGACCCCCGCTTTCGCGGGGGTGACAATCACCTGTAGAGAATGCGGCCCGCACTAAAAAATCTCACCGGATCAGCATGTTGCGGGTGCTCACCGGCAGGCGCACGGTAAGCCCGTCGAGCTCTTCGGTGATGATGATCTGGCAGCCGAGCCGCGAGGTCGCGGTCAGGCCGAAAGCGAGGTCGAGCATGTCCTCCTCGTCTTCGCTCGCCTCCTTCAAGAGATCGTACCACTCCGGATCGATGATCACATGGCAGGTCGAGCAGGCGAGGGACCCCTCGCAAGCGCCTTCGATATCGATGCCGTTCTTATGGGCAATCTCCAGCACCGAGAGGCCGAGCGGCGCGTCGACCTCGCGCTGCCTGCCGTCGCGTTCGATGAAAGTCACCCTGGGCATGCGCGACCGGCCTACGACGCTCCGGGTCGCGGCGCGAGATCTTCGGCGAGGATTGCGGCGGCAAGCGCCGCCGGCCCGGTTGCCCGGCCCCCGATTGCTTGATTGGCGGCGGCGCCAATCTGGTCGCGCGCGACCATGCGCAACAGCGTGAGCCCCGCCGCCGCGCCGGCCGTCGACAGATGCGCGGCAAAGGCGGCATCCGGCGCGGACGCCACGGCCAGAACGGCGTGCGTCACCGGTTGGGCGAGGACCCGCTCGGCGCGCAGCCGCGCCCCCTCGAAGAGATGCTGCCAACGTTCGGCCGGCGCCGCCGGCGACGGTACCGCGAGGTCGAGCGCGAACCCCTCGCGATCGGCGAGCACGACCGCATTGCCGCCGACCGCGACAGCCACCTCGGCTTCTAAGCCGGCGATGTCGATGCCGATCGCGACGCCCGGCGCGTCGGGGTCGACGGGCGAGCCGTCCGGCTCCTCGATTTGAAACAGCTTCACCGGACTATCACTCTCTTGGACCGCAGGCGTCTCGCCTGCATAATTGCGGGCGGGACGCCCGCGGTCCGGGTTGCCTAAACGTGGAAAGATTCGCCGCAGCCGCAGCGGCCCTTTTCGTTCGGATTGCGGAAGACGAAGCCGGTTTGGAGCTTCTCCTCGACGTAATCCATCTCGGTGCCGAGGATGAACATGACAGCCTTGGGGTCGACCAGGATCCTAACCCCCTTGTCCTCGACGATCTCGTCGAATTTGCCCTGCTCGTCGGCGTATTCGAGGGTGTAGCTGAGGCCCGAGCAGCCGCGGGCCCGCACCCCGACCCGCACCCCGAGCGACGGCTTGCCGCGCCCGGCCAGCAGCGCCTGGATGCGCTCAGCGGCGGCATCGGTCACGATCAAAGCCTGCTTGCGCGCCATCATTCCCGTTCTCCCGGTGTCCGGTATCGCCGGCATCGACCGTCCAGTCAATCTTATATAGGCAATCCTATGTAGGGGGCTCGAGGCCTTCCGTCATCCTGCGATCGGCGCGCAATCGCATGGCGGCGGCGGCCAGCGCATCGACCGCGAAATCAACTTCGGCCGCGGTGGTGAACCGGCCGAGGCCGAGCCGGATCGACGCATTGGCCAGCGCCTCGGAGAGGCCGAGCGCGCGCAGCACATAGGACGGCTCGACCGTGGCCGAGGTGCAGGCCGACCCGGTCGACATCGCGATGCTCGGGCAGGCTTCGATCAGATCGGGCGCGCTGAGGCCGGGAAAGGACAGGTTCAAATTCCCCGGCAGGCGGTGCGCGGTATCGCCGTTGATCTTGAGCCCGCCGACGCGGCGCATCAAATTGGCTTGCAGCCGGTCGCGAAGGGTGCGCAGCCGCGCCGCCTCCTCGCCCATCTCGGCGGCGGCGAGCGAAGCGGCGCGGCCGAGGCCAACGCAAAGCGGAGTCGGCAGGGTGCCCGAACGAAGCCCGCGCTCCTGGCCGCCGCCATCGATCAGCGGCACGAGGCGCACCCGCGGCCGGCGCCTGACATAGAGCGCGCCGACGCCCTTCGGCCCGTACATCTTGTGGCCGGAGATCGACATCAGGTCGATCTTCATCGCCTCGACATCGAGCGCGATCTTGCCGGCCGCCTGGGCGGCATCGCTGTGGAAGAGGACGCCCTGCGCGCGGCACAGCGCGCCGATCTCGGCGAGCGGCTGAATGACGCCGATCTCGTTATGCGCGGCCATCACCGACACCAGGAGAGTGCGGTCGGTCAGTGCCGCGGCGAGCCGGTCGAGCGAGACCAACCCGCTCGGCTCGACCGGCAGGTAGGACACGGCAAAGCCCTCGCGCGCCAGCGCTGCGGCGCTTTCCAGCACGCATTTGTGCTCGGTCGTCAGGGCGATGATCTGGTCGCGCGGCGCTTTAGCTCCGTTGGGGCCCGCCGGCGGGTGGACGCGGGCGAAATGCGCCGCGCCCTTGAGCGCGAGGTTGTTGGCTTCGGTCGCGCCCGAGGTGAAGACGATCTCGCGCGGGTCGGCGTTGATCAGCTGCGCCAACTCGGCGCGCGCCGCCTCGATCGCCGCCGCGGCGTTCTTGCCGTAGATGTGGCTCTCGCTGTGCGGGTTGCCGAAATGCTCGGTGAAATAGGGCAGCATCGCCTCGAGCACGCGCGGATCGAGCGGCGTCGTCGACTGGTTGTCGAGATAGATCGGCAGCCGGTTCGGGCGTTCGATTGTCTGAGGGGCGCTCATGCCGCCCTCGCCGAGTTCCGTTGAGAGAGCCGCCGGTGGAGCCCTGCCCAGGCATCGAGAAAATGGGCGATATCGGCCTTCGTGGTGGTCCAGCCCAGGCTGATCCGGATTGTGCCGGTTGCAATCTCGGGCGCAATGCCCATCGCCGCCAGCACGTGGCTCGGGCCAACCTTGCCCGAGGAGCAGGCCGCCCCGGCACTGACCATCACCCCATCGAGGTCGAGCGCGATCACCTGGGTTGCCGCCGGCACACCGGGCAAAGCCAGCGCCGTCGTGTTGGGCAGCCGCTTGACGCCGGCGCCGATCACCACGGCCTCGGGGGCCGCCGCAATCGCCGCCGCTTCGAGCCCGTCGCGCAGCTGCCGGACCCGCTGGTAATCGGCGATCCCGGCCACCGCGGCCTCGGCCGCCGCCGCAAAACCGGCGATCCCCGGCAGGTTCTCGCTGCCGGCGCGACGGCCGCGCTCCTGGCTGCCGCCGCGGATCATCGGGGTCGGCTCGGCATTGCCGGTCACGACCAGCGCGCCGATCCCGGGCGGACCGCCGAGCTTGTGTGCCGAGAGGCTGACCAGGTCGGCGCCGATCCGAGCCGTCGCAAGCGGGAGCTTGCCGGCGCCCTGCACCGCGTCGCAATGGAAGAGGGCGCCATAGGCGTGCGCGATCGCGGAGATTTCCGCGACCGGTTGAATGATTCCGGTTTCGTTGTTGGCGAGCATGACCGACACAATCGCGGGGCGCGGGTCGGCGGCAAGACGCTGTTCGAGCCGCGCCAGATCGACAATTCCCTCGCCGTCGACCCCGATCGGTTCGGCTCTCGGCACGGCCTCCAGCACCGAGCTGTGCTCGACCGCGGAGACGAGAACGCGTTCCCGCCCGGTGCCGAGCAGCGCGAGATGGTTCGCCTCCGTGCCGCCGCTGACGAAGACGACCCCGTCGGGCGCGGCGCCGATCAGCGCCGCCACCGCCTCGCGCGCGCGCTCCACACCCTGCCGCGCCGCCCGGCCCCAGCGATGCACCGAGGAGGGATTGCCGCAGCGGGCGAGCGCCGCCGCGACCGCCGCACCCGCCTCGGGGCGCAGCGGCGCGGTCGCGTTCCAATCAAGATAAGTCTCGCGCCGGGTCATGGGTTCAGTCTGAATCTAATTGCTAACCACGAAGACACGAAGGGGGCAAAACGTGGACCGCGGGCGTCTCGCCCGCAATGCGGCCGGGACGGCCGCGGTCCGGTGTTTTCTTCGTGCCCTTCGTGTCTTCGTGGTGAAGTCCTCACCGCGCATTCGCGGCTCGATAGGTCTCGCGCTGGGCGAGGCCGCTGGTCCCGAGCACGCGTTTCTCGCAGACATCGCCGAGCGACACCGAGTTCAGATAAAGCCGGATCTGATTGCTCAACTCCTCCCACAGATCGTGGGTCAGACATCGGCTGCGATCGCCGCGGCAGCCGATCGCGGCGCCGGGGGAACAGCGGACCGCGTGGATCGGCTCGTCGACCGCGACGATAATGTCGGAAATCCGCGTCTCGTCGCGGTCATGCGCCAGCAAATACCCGCCGCCGGGACCGCGCACGCTGCTGACCAGCCCATTGCGGCGCAGCTTGGCAAAGAGCTGCTCAAGATAAGAGAGCGAGATCTCCTGCCGTTCGGCAATCTCGGCGAGCGAGACCGGGTTGCCGTTGCTGTGCCGGGCGAGGTCGACCATCGCCATGACCGCGTAGCGGCCCTTGGTGCTGAGCTTCACGGCTGCGCCCTCAGGGCACGCCGCCGCACGGGATCGGCCGAAGATGGCGAGCCGTCGTCGGCCGGGGACGGTTCGCGGGCGCGTTCGAGCTCGCTGAGGCGCGCCCGCAGCGTCGACACCTCGTCGAGCAGCCCGTTCAGCGCGCGGGCGATCGGATCGGGGATCTCGCCGCTGATGCCATAGGGCTCGAAGACTGGCGGCGCCTCGCCCGCCGCGCTGCGCCGCCCGACTTGCCGGGCCGGGTTGCCGACCATCGTGGCGCCATCGGGCACTTCCTTCACCACCACCGCGGCGGCGCCGATGCGCGCGCCGTCGCCGACCCGGATCGGCCCCAGCACCTGCGCCCCCGAGCCGACGATCACGTCGTTACCGATCGTCGGATGGCGCTTCTGACCGCCCTGCTCACGCGAGGGGCGGGTGCCGCCCAGGGTCACCCCGTGGTAGAGCGTGCAATCGTCGCCGATCTCGGCGGTCTCGCCGATCACCACCCCCATGCCGTGGTCGATGAACAGCCGCCGTCCGATGCGTGCGCCGGGGTGAATCTCGACCCCGGTCAGCATCCGTCCGACATGCGAGACGAACCGCCCGGCCAGATGCCAGCCGCGCTCCCAGAGCCAATGCGCCAAGCGGTAACAGAGCAACGCGTGAAACCCGGGATAGCACAGCACGACTTCGAGCCGCGAGCGGGCGGCGGGGTCGCGGGCAAGAGTCGCGGCGATTTCGTCGCGGAGGTTTTTCAGGAGCATCGCCGTCACTATGTTATCATCATGGTATCATTCGGTCGGGCGTCGCTATGCGCGCGGCCGCTTCGCGGGCACCAATTCGAGCATATAATTGTCCCACTCCCGCGATCAAGCATATGCCAGGTGGGGATGTATAGCGTGCCGGCCAGGCTGGCGCGCCATACTTGACTGGGTTAGTCGGAATTGAACCGGATTTGCCATGCCTGACGTCATTATCAACGGCCCGGAAGGGCGCATCGAGGCCCGCTATCACCATGCGCGCGGCGGCACGGCGCCGATGGCGGTGGTG
>JBGPTQ010000104.1:0-6637 GCA_041490725.1 Allostellaceae bacterium
CGCGGCGCGGCCGCCCGGCGCAGGCGGTCGTTGATGGCGCGGCCGAGCCCCGATTCCGGGATCGGCATCACCGCGATCCCGGTGAATTCCGGCCGGTCGAGATGGCGCAGCATCGCGAACAGATTGGCCGCCGCCTCGGCGAGGTCGCCGCTTTGCGACAGCCATAACACCACCGCAAAGCCCGGCGGCGCCTCGCCTCCGAAGGCCAAGAGCGCCTCGCCTGGCCGGGCGCTCGTTGCATCCAGGCGCACCGGCAACCTCGGCGCGTAATGGCTGGGCAGCCGTCCGGGAGAACGCAGGGTGTCCTCCCCCGCCGGTGCCGTTTCGATAGGCCCGAAAATCTCCGTCAGCTGTTCGAGCGGCACCCCGCCCGGTCGAAGCAGCACCGGCACCGCGCCGGTCAGATCGAGCACGGTCGATTCGATCCCGACCGGGCACGCTCCGCCATCGAGGATCAGCGCGACCTCGTCCGCCAGATCGGCGGCGACATGCGCTGCGGTTGTCGGGCTGATCCGGCCGGAGCGGTTGGCCGATGGTGCCGCGATCGGCCGGCCGGCGGCGCGCAGCAGCGCCTGGGCGACCGGGTGTGCCGGGGCGCGCAGCGCGACGCTGTCGAGCCCGGCGCTGGCGAGCAATGAGAGGCCGCACTCCGCCCGGCGCGGCAATACCAGGCTGAGCGGCCCCGGCCATAAATGGCGCGCTGCGCTGCGCGCGCGTTCGTCGAACACCGCGAGCGGCTCGGCCTCGGAGAGGCCCGGAACATGCACGATCAGTGGGTTGAAATGCGGCCTTCCCTTCGCCGCGAAAATCCGCGCGACCGCAAGCTCGCTCGTCGCGTCGCCGCCGAGCCCGTACACCGTCTCGGTAGGGAAGGCGACAAGCTCGCCCGCGCGTATCAGGCGCGCCGCGCGCTCGATGGTCTCCTGGCTTGCGGGAACGAGATTGTGCGACACGGCGTCATAGGTGTCGGCGCGGAGCCGCTTGCGCAAGCCTTCAACCCCCACGCCCCCGAGTCCCCACCCGCTCGCCGCCCACGCGGCGAACTCCCTCCCCCGCTTGCGGGGGAGGGTTGGGGTGGGGGGCTATCGTCCGCGGATGCGCGGCATGATCAGCGTCGGCCACGGGTCGGGCATCTCGCCGACCGGAACCTCGATCAGCGAGGGGCCGCGCCGCTTCAAGGCCGCCGCCAGCTCGCGGCGCAGCGCGTCGGGGCTGGTCGCGCGCACCCCGGCGATGCCGTAGCTGTCGGCCATCTTCGGGAAATTCGGGTTCAACAGGTCGACCGCGATCAGCCGGTTGCCGTAATCGTTCTTTTGCATGCGCCGGACGTTGCCATAGGCGCCGTCGGCGAAGACGATGGCGATGACGTCGATGCCGTGCAGCGCCGCGGTCGCCAGCTCCTGTACATTATACATGAAGCCGCCATCGCCCGAGATCGACACGACCGGCAGGTCGGGGCGCGCCACCTTGGCGCCGAGTGCGGTCGCATAGCTGAAGCCGAGCGTACCCTGATAGCCGCTGTGGATGTAGGTGCGCGGGGCATAAACCGGGAAGGCGAGCCGGCCGACATAGCCGACCTGGGTCAGATCCTCGACATAGATGCCTTCGTCGGGCAATTCGGCGCGGATCGCCGCGAGGTATTCGCATTGCGGCCCGAGCGTCTCCTCGAGGCGCGCCATCGTCTTGGCCTTGAGGGCGTCGAGTTCGGCGCGGCGCGGCGCACGCTCGTTTGCCGGAAGCGAGGCAGCCAGCGCGGCGAGCGCTTCCTTGGCGTCGGCGACGATGCCGATCGCCGGCCGGGCGACCCGGGTGATCTCGACCGGGTCGAGGTCGATGCGGATAATTTTGATCTCGGCATCGAGCCCCCAGCGCGTCTGCGGCTGGTTGAAGCGGGTGCCGACCGCGAGCACGACATCGGCGGTGCGCCATAAATCATGGCCGGCCAGCAGGTTTTGCGCGAGATAGTGGCGGTCGCTGAGGATGCCCTTGCCGCCGGTATAGGTCACCACCGGGGCTTGCAGTCGCTCGGCGACGGCCAGCACTTCCGCGCTCGCCGCGGCGGCGCCGCTGCCGACATAGATCATCGGCTGCTTCGCGCCCGCCAGCAGCTTGGCGGCCTGGCTTATCAATTCAGGGTCGGGCAGCGGCGCCGGGGGCGGCGCCTCGATTGCCGGCAAGTCGACCTCGCTCTCGAGCGCCATGATGTCGAGCGGCATCTCCAATGCCACCGGGCGCGGCCTGCCGTCGCCGAGCTGACGGAAAGCCTCGTTGACCAGCTTGCCGGTCTCACTCGGGTGGTTGATCCGCGCCGCCCATTTGGTCAGCCCCTTGAGGATCGCCAGCTGGTCCGGGATCTCGTGCAACAGGCCGAACCCGCGGCCGATCAGGTTGGACGGGATCTGGCCTGATATGCACAAGACCGGCGCGTTGGTCGCGTAAGCGGTGGCGAGCGCCGCGGTGGTGTTGAGCACGCCCGGCCCGGGCACCACCGCATAGGCGCCAGGTTTCCCGCTCGCCCTGGCATAGCCGAACGCCATGTAGGCGGCGGCCTGCTCGTGGCGCGGGTGGATCACCCGGACCCTCTCGCCGGCATCGTAGAGCGCGACGAACAGCGCATCGTTCTGCACGCCGGGCAGCGCGAACAAGGTATCGACCCCGTGGCGGGTCAGCATCTCGACCAATGCCCGGCCGCCCGTCATCCGCGTCATCCCACCCTCCTCATCCTGGCGCCGTCCCGCGCTGCGGAGAATGCGCTTGAAACGCCTGCGCGTCGCTGCCCTTATCGGCGGCGCCCCGGGCTGTCAACCGACGAGGAAAGCGATGATCGAAGAGACCCTTGACATCGCCACCAAGGACGGCGCGATGGAAACCTTCATCTGCCATCCCGAGCGCGGCGGCCCGTTCCCCGCCGTTTTCCTGTTGATGGACGCGCCGGGGATCCGCGAGGAATTGCGCGACATGGCGCGCCGGCTCGGCACGGTCGGCTATTACGTCGTGCTGCCCAACCTCTATTACCGCGCTGGGCGGGACTCGATTTTCGGGCCGGATGTGCTGGAGAAAGGCAGCGCCGAGCAAGCCCGGATGCGCGCGATCCGCACCAAGATGACGATCCCGCCGGTGATGGAGGATGTCGCATCGATGCTCGCCTTCATCGACGAGCAGGCAGCGGTGGTGCATGGACCGGTCGGCGTGCACGGCTATTGCATGAGCGGCCCCTATGCGCTCGCCGCCGCGGCGCGCTACTCGCACCGCATCACCGCCGCCGCCTCGTTTTACGGCACCTGGCTGGTCAACGACGCCGAGGAGAGCCCGCATCTGTCCTTGGCCAAGGTCAGGGGCGAGCTCTATATCGCCTGCGCCGAGCATGATGACCTGGCGCCCTTGCCGATGGTCGAGGAATTGCGCGGCCTGTTCCAGCGCGCCGGCACCGAAGGCGAGATCGAGCTTTACCCCGGCGTCCATCACGGTTTTGCCTTCCCGCAGCGCTGGTGCTACGACAAGCCGGCAGCCGAGCGGCATTGGGAGCGGCTGATCGCGCTCTACCGCCGCCGCCTGGGCTGAAAGCCGCGGCTTAGCGCGTCCGGTTGTACTGGTAATCCTCGCGCTCGCCGTCGCCGAGGCGCAGGCCGGGCGGCAGCGGCGGCCGCGCGCGCTGCAACTGGGCATGGCCGTCGAGCGCAGCCTGGCTGCTCCAGCGTTCGAGGAGCGCCAGCCTGTCGGGATTGAGGGCGCTTTGAAAGACCTCGAACTGCTCGCAGCCGGGGTCTTTCATGGAGGCTTCGCAGCGCGCCTTCATGGCCTGCGCCAGCTCGGCGCCCTTTCCCGGTACGGCGGTGATGTTGATGACGAGCCGGACTGCCATTTCTCTTCTCCTTATGCGGGTCGCGAGGTTCGCAGGGTAGCACGGCGCCGCGGCAGGCTGGCAACCGGTGCGGCCTCCGGGGATCCGACCGCGGCCGCAGCCGTTTACCTCGGCCGAAACCGGATGACGCGGAATTGGGTGCGATAGATTGACGATTTTCGCCCGTTTGGCCGCACCGCTTGGTGTGGTCCTCTATCTGGCTGCCGGGTTCGGCATGACAGCGGCGCAAGCGCAGACCGCGATGGAGCCGCTCGACCAGGCGGTGTGCCGGCTGATCGAGAGCGCCGCCCGGGAAAATCATCTGCCGGTTGGCTTCCTCACCCGGATCATCTGGCGCGAGAGCAGCTTTCGGGCCGCCGTTGTCAGCCCGGCCGGCGCCGAAGGAATCGCGCAATTCATGCCGGGCACCGCGCAGGAGCGCGGTCTGGCCGACCCGTTCGACCCGGAACAGGCCATCCCCAAGGCGGCCAGCCTGCTCGCCGACCTGCAGCGACAGTTCGGCAGCCTGGGCGCCGCCGCCGCCGCCTACAATGCCGGACCGGCGCGGGTCGCGAGCTGGCTGCGCGGGCAGGGCGGATTGCCGGCGGAGACGCGGATCTACGTTCGCCTGGTGAGCGAGCGCAGCGTCGAGGAGTGGACAGGCCGGTGGACCGACCCTGGCAGCAGCGCATCTCCGGCCGGCAGCGAACCCAATCTGAGCGAGTCGCAATCCTGCGTCGCGTTGACTGCCGAGTTGCGCCGCGATCGCGGCGAAGGCCGGGTTGTGGATTTGGGCTTCGCACCGCTGGCGCCGTGGGGGGTGCAACTCGCCGGCAATTTCTCCAAGGCGCTGGCACTCGCCGCCTTCGAGCGCCGGGGGCAGCGCTATGCCGCGATCCTCGGTGAGGTGCGCCCGATGATCATCGGGCGGCTGCTGCGCAGCCGCGGCACGCGACGGTTCTACCAGATCCGCCTGCCGGCCGCCTCGCGCCAGGTCGCCGAGGCGATGTGCAACCGCATCCACGCCGCCGGCGGAAATTGCGTGGCGATGCGCAGCTGAGCTTATGCGAACCGCCCGCGATCGTGCGGCGCGGCGAAATCGAGCTCGGGGCCGAGCGGCAGGATGCCGTTGTTGAGGTGGCGCATCCCGCCGTAATAGCCCAGCTTGATGCGCGCGAAATCGACCGTCTCGGCGATTCCGGGCATCTGATAGATCTCGCGCGTGTAGTTCCACAGATTGTGGTAGTCGGCGACACGCCGGCGATTGCATTTGAACAGTACGTAATAGACCGTGTCGAACCGCACCAGAGTTGGGAACAGCCGCAGATCGGCTTCGCTGAACCGGTCGCCGACGAGATAGCGCTGCTGGCCGAGCCGGGTTTCGAGTTCGTCGAGCGCGGCGAACAGTTTCTTGAAGCTTTCCTCGTAGGCGGCCTGGCTCTTCGCGAGCCCGCAGCGATAGACGCCATTGTTGATGTTGGCGTAGACGAACGCGTTGATCTCGTCGATGTCGCGGCGCAGCTCCGGCGGGTAAAGATCGAGGCCCGCATCGCCGAACTCGTCGAACTGCGCATTCAGCATGCGGATGATCTCGGAGGATTCGTTGTTGACGATCGTCCGCGTCTTGCGGTCCCACAGCACCGGGACGGTGGCCCGGCCGGTATAGTCGGGCCGCGCCGCGCTATAGACTTGGTGCACGTGAAAGGCGCCGCCCTTTGGCGCGAGATCGTCGAAGCCGCGCGAATAGGCCCAGCCCTCGCCCTTCGGCAGGTCGGATTCGAGGAGCGCGATCGCGCCCTCGAGCCGTTTCAGCTTGCGCATCAAGACGGTGCGGTGCGCCCACGGGCAGGAGGGGGCGGTGACCAGCTGATAGCGCCCGGCTTCGGCCTTGAAGCCGGACGAGCCGTCGCGCGTCACGCAATCGCGAAAGAGCGAATCCAGACGCACGAAGCGACCGGCGCCATCGGCCGGCAGCGGGTCGTCGTCGAACCAGGTCCCGTTGACCAGCATGCCCATCGCGCAGCTCCCTTGGCCGATTTGGCGCGGCGATCATCAGCATAGAGGAAAACCCAGGCCCCAGTGCCCTTCGCCTTACAAAAATCCCCGTGGCCGGGCTTGCCCCGGCCATCCACGTCTTTGCGATTTTGCGCCGCATGGCCGCTTCAAGACGTGGGTGGCCGGGTCAAGCCCGGCCACGGGGTATCTGTAGATTGGCGGATTGTATTTTGCAGCTCCATCGCCGCCCCTGGCCCCGTCGGGCAGGTATGCGGCAGATACGATAGGAAATTGGCGCGATTTGCTGGCTATGGCTCTAGACTGGCGCGTATGACGCCGACCGCATTCGCCAGGTTCTGTTCGGGCCGGGTGCATTACGCCTGGATCGTCCTCATCGTGATGTTCACGGCGACCTTGGCCGGGGTCGGCGTGCGCGCCGCGCCGGGCGTGATGATCGTGCCCTTGGAGCGCGCCTTCGGCTGGGACGTCAGCACGATATCCGCCGCCATCTCGATCAACATCATCCTGATGGGCGCGACCGGGCCGTTCGTGACCGGCTTCATGGAAGTCTTCGGGCTGAAGCGGACGATCCTCCTCGGCATGATGCTGCTGGTGGCCGGCACCGGGCTCTCGATCTTCATGACCGAGCCCTGGCAGCTCTTTCTGACCTGGGGCTTCATGGTCGGGGTCGGCTCCGGCGCCGGCGCGGTCGGCATCGCCGCGGCAATTGCGAACCGCTGGTTTGCCGAGCGCACTGGCCTCGCGATGGGGCTGCTGTTTGCCGCCAATGCCGCCGGACAG
>JBGPTQ010000105.1:0-6592 GCA_041490725.1 Allostellaceae bacterium
AGCGCGCGCGCCGTGTAGCCAAGGCCGAAGCACAGCAAATGCCGATCAGTTCGGTTGGGGGGCGCCGCGGTCACGCGCCGCGCTCGGCCGGCGCCGCGGCGGTGGTTGGTTCGGCCGCCGCGGCGACGTCTTCGAGCGCGGCGGCGATCTCTTTGTGCCGCAGTCGCGTCAGCAGCCAGAACGCACAGGACACCAGCGCGCCGATCGCGAGCGGCAGGCGCAGCCCGAGATGCTCGCTCGCCAAACCCATCAGCACGGCTCCGACCGCCGGCCCGGCCCGGAAGATCATGCCGTAAAGCGCCATCACGCGGCCGCGCATGCGGCTGTCGACCGCGGCCTGGATCAGGGTTTGCGCGCCGGTCCCGGTGATCGTCATTGCCGCGCCGGCGACCAGCACGCAGGGCAAGGCGAGATAGAACCGATCGGTCGCGGTAAACGCCAGGATCGCCAGCGCCATCAACAAGGTGTGGCCGAAAACGACAGCAGCGAGGCCGGTGATCGCCGGGCGCAGCACCATCCAGGCACCGCCGCAGATCGCGCCGAGCCCGACCGTCGAGGTCAGTATCGCCAGGCCTTGCGGGCCGCGCGCAAAGACGCTGTCGGCAAAGCCGGGGAACAGCTCGATAAAGCCGCGGGTGCCGATCGTCGTCACGACAAAAAGCAGCAGCATCGGCCCGATCCCCGGGTGATTGCTGGCATAGGCATAAGCCTCGATCGAGGCGCGGATCGCGTTTTGCCGATCGACGACAGGCTGCGGCGGGAGATCGCGCAGCTTCGCCAGCGAGATTTGAAAGGCGATGTAGCTGATCGCGTTGGCGGCGAAAGCCGCGGCGATGCCAACCTCGGCGATCAGCACCCCGGCGATTGCCGGCCCGACGAAGCGGGCGAGGTTGAAGATCACCGAGTTGATCGCCAGCGCCGAGGCCAGCGACGCGCGATCGACCAGGGTCGGGATCAGCGCGAGGCGCGAGGGCTGCGAGATCGCGCTGGCGATCCCGAGCAGCAGCACCAATCCGAACAAGAGCTCGATCGTGATCGCATCGGTCGCGACGAGGAGGGCGAGCAGGCCTGCCTGGGCACACCCGCACAGCTGGGTGATCCGGATGATCCACACCCGGTCGCGCCGGTCGGCCAGCACGCCGGCGAAGGGGCTCAAAAACAGCACCGGCAGAAAATCGGCGAGCGAGACCAGCCCGAGCCAGGTTCCGGAATGGGTCAACGTCCAGGCGAGCCAGCCGACCGCGACCCGCTGCAGCCACCATCCGATCAGCGAAACGCCGTTGCCGCTGGCGTAGATGCGGTAGTTGCGTTGCGCAAAGGCGCGGGAAATGTTGTCAAACCCGCCGGCGGGACGGCGCAGCCGGTCAAAAGCCAATGGAACGCGCACCCCGATCAGCGGCCTTACCCATGACGCATCGTAGAGCAAATTTCGGCGAAGTCGATTCGGCGCGGCCCGGTCGGTGCTAGACTGTCCGCTGGAACTCTACCCTGTGGGCCGCGTGAATCTCCCCCGCGTCGTTGCATTGTCATTCGTCCTCGTCATCTCGGGCGCAGCGTTTGCCGGCGAACCGGCGGAGCCCGCCGGCCCGCCGCTTTCAGCCGCGCCGCCGCGCCCTCCGCCGTCCCGGCCGCCGCGATCGGCCGATGCCGAAGCCGCGACCTACGAGCGCTGCATGAAGCTGGCGCAACAGGATCCGGCCGCCGCCCGAGACCTGGCGGAGAGCTGGCATGATCGCGGCGGCGCCCATCCCGCCGATCACTGTTTCGCCGTCGCGCTGATCGGGCTCAAACAATACAAGGAGGCCGCCAGCCGCCTCGAAAAGCTGGCTCAGGCGATGGTCCATGCGCCGGCGCCGCTGCGTGCCGAGGTGCTCGGCCAGGCCGCGCAGGGGTGGCTCCTCGCCGGCGACCCGGCGCGCGCCTATGCGGCGGACGGCGCCGCGCTCGGGCTGCGCCCCGAAGATGCCGATCTGCTCGTGGATCGGGCCGAGGCGGCGGGCGCCGCCGGGTGGTTCGACAAGGCGATCGCCGATCTCGACCGCGTGCTCAAAGCCAGTCCCGCTCGTCTCGACGCGCTGATCTACCGCGCCTCGGCCTATCGCGCGCTCGACCGCCTCGACCCGGCGCTGGCCGACATCAACAAGGCGCTGACATTGGCCCCCGATTCGGTGGCGGCCTTGCTGGAGCGCGGCAATATCCGGCGGCTGCGCGGCGACGTCGACGGGGCGCGCCAGGATTGGGTGCGGGTGGCTCTGTTGGCTCCCGGCAGTGCCGCCGAGGCCGCCGCCAAGGCGAATATCGAGCGCACCGACATCAAGGACGACGCGGCACCGCAGAGCAAACCCAGCGGCGCCCGCTGAGCGCCGAAGATCCTGTCGCATCCCACCAGGGGGGTGCGGTATTTTTGCGCGAAACGGGGAGGAGACGGGGATGCGAATCGCCATACCAAGCATGCCGGAATGCCTGACCTATTCGGTCGTCGCGGCGATCGGGATCACGCTGTTCGCCGCAATCGTCCGCGCCGTCGCCGGCCCCGGCAATATTAGCGTCGCATTGCTGGTGCTCGCCATCGCCGGCGGCATCTATTGGCTGGTCGGGCGCAATCTCACGACGATCGTGAGGGCCAAGGAGGCCGCCGCGACGACGGCGATGCTGCTCGTGCTGTGCGCGCTCGGCGACCTCGTCACCGGCTATCCCTATCAGGCGGTGCTGTTCCTGCTCGCGGCGGTCGCTCTCGGTTTCGCCTTCCTCTTGTTGCAGCAGGGGACGATCCCGGTCGAGCTACGGTTCGGCGGCGTGCTGGCGGTCGCCTCGCCGGGCGGGCTCATTCATCTGCGCATGCTCGAAGAGCTGCGCGATGCCGGCATCCTGACCGCCGAGGAAGTCGCCGAGAAGCGACTGCTGATCGAGCCGTGAACCGGTCAGGAATCCGTCATTGGGAGCAAAGCGAAGCAATCTCGCGCCAATTGTGTCTCACTCATTGGGATTGCCGCGTCGCTCCGCTCCTCGCAATGACAAGAACGGTCTAAAAATCGAGATCGGCGTAGTGCGGCGGCGGCGGCGCGCCGGGAACATGATCGGCGAGGATCTGGCGAAAGCTCGGCCGCGACTTGATCCGGGCATACCATTCCTTTGCCGCTTCGTGCGCCTCCCACGGCACATCGCCGAGATAATCGAGGCTCGACAGATGCGCCGCCGCGGTGATGTCGGCGACCGAGAAATGCTCGCCGGCCAGCCAGCGCCGTCGCTCGACCAGGTAGCCGATATAATCGAGGTGATAGGGCAAATTGGCGTGCCCGGCGCGAATCGCCTGTGAGTCCGGCGTGCCGTTGCCCTGGTAGCGCCGCATCATTTTCTGGCCGAGCAGGTTTTCGGTGACTTCGAGATTCATCTTGATGTCGAACCAGGCGGTGAGGCGGCGCACCTCGGCGCGGTCGACCGGGTTGATGCCGATCAGCAGCTTCTCGCGATAGACTTCGTCGAGATATTCGACGATCGCCTCGGTGCCGGCGAGCACGGTGCCGTCCGGCTCGATCAGCACCGGCACCTCGCCGGCCGGGTTGAGGGCGAGAAATTCCGGCCGCCGTTCCCACACCCGTTCGAGCTTCAAGGTGAAGTCGAGGTTCTTTTCGGCGAGCACGATGCGCAGCTTGCGCGCGAAGGGCGACAAGGTGAGGTGATAGAGGACCCGCATGCCGCCGATTGTACCGGCCGCAGCGCCGCCTGAACACGGCTGACGACGAGGACCAGATGACCGCCGCGAAGAAAACGAAGAAATTCCTCCGAGTCGGCGGCAGCCGCATGGCTTATGTCGAATCGGGGCGCGGGTCTCACCGAGATTGCTTCGTCGCTCCGCTTCTCGCAATGACATCTCAATGGCCGTCATTGCGAGCAAAGCGAAGCAATCTCGCAGAGCCGATCTACAATTGGCCGCCCTCGCCGCGCTTCCGCGGGCCCATGAAGGCGGTGATGACGCCGTGCAGGGTGCGCAATTCCTGCTCGGTGCACCCCGCGCGCTGAAACAGATTGCGCAGATTGCGCGTCAAGCTCGGGCGCTTGTCGGGGTGGCGTAGGAACCCGCTATCGTCGAGCGCCTCCTCGAAATGCTCGAAGAAGCGGATGAGCTCCGCCTTGGTCGCCGGCCGGCTGTGCCCGGTATGCAGGATCTCGGGCTTGGGCTCGGTGCGCGCGGTGAACCATTCGTAGCCGATCAGCAATACCGCCTGGGCGAGGTTGAGCGAGGAGAAGGCGGGGTTGAGCGGCACGGTCAAGACCGTGTCGGCGAGCGCGATGTGGTCGTTGACAAGCCCCGTCCGCTCCGGCCCGAACAGGACCCCGCAGGCTTCGCCGGCAGCGAGAAAGCCGCGCATCTCCTCGGCGGCGCGGCGCGGCGTCAGCTCGCGCTTCACCATGTAGCGGTCGCGCGCGGTCGCGGCATAGACATGGACGAGATCGCCGATCGCCGCCGCGACGCTCGGATAGAGCCGCGCCGTGTCGAGCACCCTATCGGCGCCGCTCGCCGCCGCCACCGCCTTGTCCGACGGCCAGCCGTCGCGCGGGCGCACGAGGCGCAGATCGTCGAGCCCGCAATTGGCCATCGCGCGCGCCGCGGTGCCGATGTTCTCGCCGAGCTGCGGCTCGATGAGGATGATCGCCGGACCGCCGGTCGTGGCCTGACGGCTTTGGTCGGTGCCGGCCATGGTTAATGCCGCGCGAAAAGTCCCTCTCCGCCCTTCAGGGGGGAGAGGGAGGGGCCCGCGCCGCAGGCGTGGGAGGGTGAGGTGGGTATCGGCAAGCGCTCTGGAATCCCCCACCTCACCCCGACCCTCTCCACCCCCAGGGGCGGAGAGGGAGTGATCAGTCGCTTCACGCCCGGCGCCACTCGGTGGTGCCGTCCGGCTTGTCTTCGAGGATGACGCCCTCCGACGCAAGCTCCTGGCGGATACGGTCAGCATCGGCGAAGCGCCGCTCTTTCCGAGCCTGAGCTCGCGCCTGGATCTGTGTTTCTATTTGTGCCTCGCTCGTTACCGGAGTCGAAAAGGTACCTGCGGAAGCGGTGGCCGCAGCGCCACGCAACTGGGTAGGCACCGCCGTAACGGCACCTGCGGAAGCGGTGGCCGCAGCGCCACGCAGCCGGCCAGGTGCCGCGGTAAAGGAACCTGCGGCAGCGGTGGCGGCTGCACCCCTATGGAACCAATCCTCGGGTCTATGCTGAAGCAAACCCATCAGGCTTCCGCCAAGACGAAGAGCCTCTTGATTGCTGGCAGCCCAACCTGACCTGTCATACAGCGTCGTCCTCCGCGCAAGGGCGTGCAGTCTGGTCAGAGCGAGGGGAGAGTTGAGATCATCTTGCAGCGCTTCGACTATTGTCCCGACCGCCTGGGATACCCTATCCTTTTCCGGCACCCCATCGCCGGGTTTCTCCAGCACCCGGTAAAACCGGTCGAGGTCCTGCCGCGCCTGGTGCAGCCGGTCGGGGGTCCAGTCGAGCGGGTCGCGGTAGTGGGTGCCTAAGAGGGCGAGGCGGATCACCTCGCCGGGCGCCTCGGCCAGCGCGTCGCGCACGGTGATGAAATTGCCTTCCGACTTCGCCATCTTGGCGCCGCCGACGGTCAGCATGCCGTTGTGCATCCAGGTGCGCGCGAAGGGGTGGCCGTCATGGGCGCATACGCTCTGGGCGATCTCGTTCTCGTGGTGCGGGAAAATGAGGTCGAGCCCGCCGCCGTGGATGTCGAAGGTCTCGCCGAGCGTCTCCTCGCTCATCGCCGAGCATTCGATGTGCCAGCCCGGCCGGCCGCGGCCCCACGGGCTGTCCCAGCCCGGCTGGTCCGGGGTCGAGGGCTTCCACAGCACGAAGTCGCCGGGGTCTTCCTTGTAGGGCGCGACCTCGACCCGGGCGCCGGCGATCAGGTCGGCGCGGCTGCGCCGGGACAGCGCACCGTATTTGGCGTAGGAGGCGACGCGGAAGAGGGCGTGGCCCTCGGCGGCATAGGCGTGGCCCGAGGCGATCAGCCGCTCGATCATCGCGATCATCTGCGGGATGTGCTCGGTGGCGCGTGGCTCAACATCGGGCATCAGGTTGCCGAGCGCCGCCATGTCCTCGTGAAAGATCGCGGCGGTGCGCTGGGTCAGCGCCTCGATCGCCTCGCCGTTGGCGCGCGCCGCGTCGATGATCTTGTCGTCAATATCGGTGATGTTGCGCACATAGCGCACGTGATCGGCGCCGTATTCATGCCGCAGCACGCGGTAGAGCAGGTCGAACGCCACCACCGCGCGGGCATTGCCGATATGGGCGAGGTCATAGACGGTCGGGCCGCAGACATAGAGGCGCACGCGCTCGGGGTCGAGCGGCTCGAACGCCTCCTTGCGGCGGGTCAGCGAATTGTAGAGGACGAGCGGCATTGGGCAGCAATCTCGGAAACCGGCAGCGGATTTCAAGCGCGAGCGGGTGCAAAGCAAGTTATTTGTAGCGCGGTTTGCCGGCGGTCTCGCATGTTATTGCCCGCATCCGGGGGCCTCGCCTCGCGGAACACCTGTCGCCGGGCCTTGGCAAAGGAGGTGCGCCATGACTTCCGCCACCAACCCGTTCGAC
>JBGPTQ010000106.1:0-6505 GCA_041490725.1 Allostellaceae bacterium
CGTGCAGTCTCCCTCTCCGCCCGCCATGGTCCATTGGGGGGCGGAGAGGGCCGGGGTGAGGTGGGGGATTCCGGAAAGTAGCTCTCCGCCCGCAGCTTGGCCTCGTTGTCGAGCACCAGATCGACCTCGCCGAGCGCGGCGTAGCGCTCGGGCGCCAAGGTCGCGGCGCAACCGGTGACGATGATCCGCGCATGGGGGTGCTCGCGCCGCGCACGGCGGATCGCCTGGCGCGCCTGGCGCTCGGCCTCGGCGGTGACGGCGCAGGTATTGACGATGACCGTATCGCCAAGCCCCGCGCGTTCGGCGGCGCAGCGGATGATGTCGCTCTCGAACGCGTTGAGCCGGCACCCGAAGGTGATGATTTCGAGACCCGCCATCGCGTCAGCCGGCAAACAGGGCGGCGTCGACGCTGCCCTCGAAGGCGAGCGTCGCCGGCCCGGTCATGATCACATGCCCGTCGCCTGCTTCGCCATCCGGGCGCCACAGGATGTCGAGATCGCCGCCGTCGAGCGCCACCGTCGCGTGCCGTCCGGTCAGCCCGCGGCGATTTGCGGCGACCAGGGCGGCGCAGGCGCCGGTGCCGCAGGCCCGAGTGATCCCGGCGCCGCGCTCCCAGACGCGCAGCCTGATCCGCGCGCGATCGCGCACCGTCGCGACCCCGATATTGGCGCGCTCGGGGAACAGCGCGTCGTGTTCGAGACCGGGCCCAAGCCCGGCCAGATCGACCGCATCGGCATCGGCGACGAAAAACGTGGCGTGCGGGTTGCCGATGCTGGTGCAGACCGGGCTCGCCAGCGGCCCGGCGGCGAGATCGATGGCGGATGTGTCCATTTCGCGCGCCAGCGGGATGTCGCGCCAGCCGGTGCGCGCCGGCCCCATATCGACCGCGACCCGCAGGTCGGGCAAGAATTCGGCGTCGAGCAACCCGGCGAGCGTCTCGATCCGCACCCGCGAATCGCCGGTTTCCTCGGCGATCAGCCGGGCGATGCAGCGGGTCCCGTTGCCGCACGCCTCTGCTTCGCTGCCATCGGCGTTGAGGATGCGCATGAAGACCAGCGCTTCGGGATGACGCGGCGCCTCGATCAGGATCAGCTGGTCGCAGCCGATCCCGGTGTGGCGGTCTGCCAATGCCCGCGCCGCCGCGGCATCGATCGCGATGTCTTCACGACGCCGGTCGATCACGACAAAGTCGTTGCCGAGCCCGTGCATCTTACGGAAGGCGATTCTCGTCATGGCGCCGCTTATATGGCGGCCCGCGCAGTCTTGTCCAACCGGGCATGTCCAACTCGGCATGTCCAACCCGGCCGGGCTTTGCCCAAGCAGCCTTGCCTAAGTTGGTGCGCCTGTTCGCACTCTGGCAGGCCCCTCACCCGGCTGCCGCTATAGCGGCAGCCACCCTCTCCCCGCTGAAGCGGGGCGAGGGTTAAGCGGGCGCCCCCTCTCCCGCTCGCGGGGAGAGGGAGAGGGGCTGGCCGCAGCCGTGTCTTCAGCCGGTGAATTTTGCTTAGCCGTGCGCCCGGGCGATGCGCTTCACCTTGCTCGACGCGGCCCGGCTCTTCGCCACGACGGCCTTGCCGGCGGCGGGTCTGACCTGGGCGTGTGCCGTCCTCGGCCCCGACGCCTTGCCGCTGTGCGCGGCGCCGGCATGGACGAATTGCCGGTGCGCGCTCGCCTTGCCATGCGCCAGCCGGTAATGCCCCCTCGCCTTTGCCACGCGCGCCGAATGGTGGCGGGCGATCCGGCGCGACGCGACCCTGCCGCGCGACGCCGGAGCAGCGACGATCGGAGCGGCGCCGGATTGCGCGCTGCGGGCGTTGGCGCCGCCTTGGAACGGCCCGCTCTCGTTGCTGAAGTAGTTCGGCACGTCAACAGGCGGGGTGAAGTTCCTCGACCCCGGCGGCGCCTCGATCGCGCCAGCCGGCATGCCCGCCAAACCGGCGGCAAGCGCGACGCAGAGGGCGAGCGCCAGAGGGCGAAAGCGCAGGCTCATCGCTTGCCGTCTTTCCAGTCAGCAAAGCTGATCCGCTCCATCAGAAACAGATCGCTGGTGCGCGCATACCAGCCGCGGCCATGCATGCGGCCGACCAGGCGCATCTTGTCGGTCGCGACATAATAGCGCTCGGGGTCGACCAGATCGTCGCGGATGTGGATATGGATGACCCGCCCGACTTCGAGGGTCGAGCGCGCGCCGAGCGACAGCCCGGTGATGCGCTGGCATTCAAAGCTAACCGGCGCCTCGGCGATGCGCGGCGCGCGGACCCCGACCGAGGGGACCGGATGGAGGTCGGCCTTATCGAGCTCGCCGATCGCGCTCGGAAAATCGACGGCGCAGATGTTCATCCGCTCGGCGAGCGCCTCGTCGACGAGATTGACCACAAACTCCCCGGTATCGCGGATGTTGCGCTCGGTATCCTTGTAGCCGTCGCCGGCGCTGTCGCCGGGGCTGATGCCGAGCACGACGACCGGCGGCACCGAGCTGACCGCGTTGAAGAAGCTGAACGGCGCGGCATTGACCCGCCCGGCGCTATCGACCGTCGTCACCAGCGCGATCGGCCGCGGCACCACCGTGCTGACGAGGAGCTTGTAGGCGTCGCTCTGGGGGATCGCCGCCAGATCGAAATGCATGTGCTCTCTCCACCTTTTTGCCGCCGTGGGCCGCACCGCCGGCGACCGCGCCGCACCTGCCGCAGCATAATGCGATTGTTGCGCCGGGCTACCTACTACAACAAGGGTCCGATCAAACCAAATGTTAGGACGACCCCGCCGGCCGATCGACCCCGGCTTTCGCCGGGGCAGGCTCTGGCTGTCGCCGGGGCAGGCTCTTGCCTGGCCCCCGCGTGTGGAGTAGTTGTTGCCGCCCTCGCCGCGGTGCCGCGGCAGGCTAAGCGCCCGTAGCTCAACTGGATAGAGCACCAGACTACGGATCTGGGGGTTAGGGGTTCGACTCCTCTCGGGCGCGCCAATTTTTTCAATCGCTAACGGACAATTATGAGCAGCGGCCATCAATGATGTCCGTACTATGTGTGTCCGCAAAGCCCCGTCGTCGCCGAGCGGGGGCTTCTAATGATCGCTACCGGCAAGAGGGGCGAGTGAGCGATTGATCAGTCCGGGCGCTTGCGCAGCCGCACCCCCCTGCCGCCGCCAGCGCTGGTTGTGCCTTCGTTGATGAATTCGATTCCGGCAACTTCCAGCGCGGCCATAACCTTCATCAGACTATCGATCACGCCGCGGACCACACCGTTGCTGGCTTCCATGCGCTGGATGGTCGGCAACGAGACTCCGGATGCCGCGGCGAGGGCCTTTTGCTCCATCCCGACCAGCGATCGAGCCGCCCTCATTTGCGCCGCGGTAAGCAATGTCGCCCTCCACCATCGGGTGATGACAGGCCCCATCTGGGGCATGGCTCATCCATCATACTTGAGTTGCAGCTCATGGTCCCAGCATTAAACTTAGCGGCTGATGCATCGTCGACCCTGACGGCAGTGCTCGCTGATCCTCGGTCAGCACCGACCGAGCATTCGCAGCAGCGCGTCGAGGATCGTGTAGGGGTGCGGCGGGCAGCCAGGGACGTAGAGATCGACGGCAAACACATCCTCTATCCCATCGCACACCTCCGGGTGACCCCGGAATATGCCCCCTGATATGGCACATGCGCCCGCGGCGATGACCAGCTTGGGCTCGGCGACCGCTTCATAGGTTCGCAGCGCGGCCTCCTTCATGTTGGCGGTGAGTGGACCGGTGACGAGGATGCCGTCGGCATGGCGCGGCGAGGCGACGAACTCGATCCCGAAGCGGCTCGAGTCGAAGACGACGTTGCCGAGCGCGTTCACCTCGACTTCGCAGCCGTTGCAGCCGCCGGCGCTGACCTGGCGCAGCCGCAGCGACCGCCCCAAGAGCCGCCTCAGCTCCCGGCGCAGCGCCTCGACGCGCACTTCCCGGTCGCCGGTGACGACCAGCCCGGTGCGCTCTGATGCGGCCAGCCGCCAGTCTCGCGTGAAGGTGATCGCATTCCCGGGGCAGGCGGCGGCGCACTCGCCGCAGAAAATGCACCGCCCGAGATCGAGTTCGGGCCCGGAAGCGGACACCTGCAACGCATCGGTTGGACAGATGTCGACGCACCGGGCGCAGCCGTCGACGCATTTCTCGGGGTCAAGCACCGGCCGCCCGCGGAACAGCGCCGGCAGCGACGGCTCGTGCGCCGGATAGTTCGCTGTGCGGTAGCCTTGCCGAGCGCGGGCAAGCAGCGCCTTGAACATGATGACCCCGTTGTTTCTAGAAAACGGGCGTTTCTACAAATCGTGCCCGCAATAGGACAGGTTGAAGCTCTTGTTGCACTGCGGGAAATCGGAGATCGCCTGGCCGCGCATGGCCATTGCGAGCCCGAACCAGTTGCGGAACGACGGATCGAGGATCTTGTACTGCGCGAACCGTCCGGCCGCATCGGTCATGCCCAGATGGACGATTTCGCCACGCCAGCCTTCGACGAGCGACAACGCGAGGCTGCTCGGGGCGAGG
Source organism: Allostellaceae bacterium (assembly GCA_041490725.1). Taxonomy (GTDB): domain Bacteria; phylum Pseudomonadota; class Alphaproteobacteria; order ATCC43930; family CGMCC-115725; genus DATARH01. The sequence goes on from JBGPTQ010000106.1 coordinate 4,516, forward strand.
CTGCTCGGGGCGAGGCTGCTCGGGGCGAGGCTGCTCGGGGCGAGCCCTCCGACGGCGGTCACCGGCTCGCCCGCGACGGGCTGGCCCCCTCCCAGCTGATCCAGCACCCGGGCCAGGAAGGCAAGCGAGTTTTCGATTTCCTGCCAGCGCTGGAACGCGCGGGCGAAGACATCGCCGCTGTCGCCAACTGCGATGGCCGGGCGGTGATCGCGATAGGCAGATGCGGGAAAGTCGCGACGGCAATCGCGGTCGATCCCGCTCGCCCGGGCGGGGGGGCCGACGATGCCCAGATCGGCAGCCGCCTGCCGGCCGAGGATGCCGGTGTTTTCAAACCGCGCCCTGACCGAGGAGGATTTCCACAGCAGCTCGACCGCATTGCGCATGTCCCGCTCTGCATCGCGCAGACGCTGCTTCACCTCGCGGAGAATTTCGGCCCCCGGCTCGCGGGCGACGCCCCCCGGCCGGATCCAGCCCCGGCCAAGCCGGCTGCCGCACAATAGGGCGGTCAGGTTCAAGACGTCGCCGCGCAGCCGGCCGCAATAGGCGGAAGCCGGGAGAAAGCCCACATCGCCCGCCAGCGCGCCCAGATCACCGATATGGTTGGCGATCCGTTCCAACTCCAGCGCGAGGGCGCGCAGGGCGAGCGCCCGCGGCGAGCAGGTGGTCGCCGAAAGGGCTTCGACCAGCTGACAATACGCGGTCGCATGGCCGGCAGTGGTATCGCCAGCGATCGTCTCGGCGAGGTGGACGCTGCGCTTATCGGGCCCGCCGCGCAGCGCCTGCTCGATGCCGCGGTGCTGATATCCGAGCGAGATTTCGAGATGGAGGACGCGCTCGCCGTGACAGCTGAAGCGAAAATGCCCGGGCTCGATGATCCCGGCATGCACCGGGCCCACCGCGACCTCATGGATTTCGGCCCCGGAAACCTGAAAGAAGTCGACCTCTCCAATGGCCGGACCGCCACGCGGGAAGCGTACCGGCTTGAGCCAGGGGTGCCCTTCCGGGCGGACCGCCCATTGCTCGTGGATCTCGCGCTCGAAGTAATGCGCCGCCGGGCAATCGGGGGTCAAAGCCGGATAACTGCCCGCTACGTCAGTCGCGATGAGGCCGATCTCACCGTGAACATCGTCGGCCAGCGCCGCCAACAGCCGCGTGCCCTCGGCATTGCGCGACAGCCCGACCAGGAGCAGCAGCCGCCAGCCCTCCTCGATAGCGGACAGGATTTCGCGGCGGAACGAGCCAGTGTCGACGACGGGGATTGTCGTGGTCGCCAGCGGCACCGCGTTGACGGTCTTGATCAAGCGCGTCACAGGCGGGGCCCCAGCACCGCGGCAGCGCTCCCGAGCGCGCCGGAGAACCACACCGGCATCCACAGCCCCAGCAGCAACAAGAGGCCCAATGCCGACACAACGATAAGGATTCCTGCCTTGCCGTCACGCGCACCTGGGCGCACACCCGGGCGAGCAACCCGCACCGGCGATTTCGGATCGCCGAAAGCCATGTCGATCAGGTGCCGCAATGCCGACAGGAAGACGACGCTGCTGGCGGCGAGAAACAACACCAGGACCAGCCACGCGCCACCTGCCGCCGCGGCGCGCAACAGCTGATATTCGCTCATGAAGACCGAAAATGGCGCCACGCCGATCAGCGCCAGGACGCTGCCGAGCAAGGCGACCCCCCACAGCCTATCGGCACGCAATGCGCCGGACAGGGCCTCCATTTCGTGGCTGCCGAATTCCTGCCCGAGGCGGCCGACCGCGAAAAATGCGAGTGATTTGCACACCGAGTGATTGAGCGTGTGGAACAGCGCGGCAAAAATGCCAAGGGGCCCCAGCCCGTACCCGAGGGTGATGATGCCCAAATGCTCGACGCTGTGATAGGCGAGCAGGCGCTTGGCATCGCGCTGAAAGACGATGAAGCCCGCCGCCACCAGGATCGACAGCGTCCCGAAAAAGATCAGCAGCCCGTTAGTGAAATCGGCTCCCAAGGC
>JBGPTQ010000107.1:0-6495 GCA_041490725.1 Allostellaceae bacterium
ACGCTGCACCTGCACGGCATCACCGACATCCAGACATCGGAAGAGGCGGCGCAGGCGTTGCGGCCGATCGCCGGCGAATTCGCCTTTGCCGTCTTCGCCTGCGGCATCGTCGGCACCGGTCTGTTGGCGATCCCGGTGCTCGCCGGTTCGGCCGGCTACGCTCTTGCCGAGGCGATGGGGTGGCCGACCGGCCTCGGGCGCCTGCCGCGCGACGCCAAGGCGTTCTACGGCACGATCATGGCCGGCACCTTTATTGGGGTCGCGATCAACTTCATCCATATCGACCCGATCAAGGCTCTGTTCTGGAGCGCGGTGATCAACGGCGTCGTCGCTGTGCCGCTGATGGTGGTGATGATGCTGATGACGATGCGGCCCCAGGTGATGGGCGATTTCACCCTGCCGCGCCCGCTCTGGGCGATGGGCTGGCTGTCGACCGCTGTGATGGCGTTTGCGGTCGCGGCGATGTTCGCGACCTCTTGGGGGTGAGCTACGAGGCTTTGCGGCGGCGCTTTGGTGCTTCTGCCGGAGCCGGTGCCGCGGTTGCCGTCTCGCTGCGCGGGGCCTTGCCGCGGCCGCCTTCGACCGGCAACAAGAGGCTGCGCTGGCCACTCGGCGCGGTGGCTTTGCGCCCACGGGACGCCGGCTGGGCCGGCGCTTCCGCCACGGCGGCCGGCCGGCTCGCGGCACGCCGCGGCGCCGCCTGCGATGACTTCTCCTCCTCGGCCAGGCTGCGCTTCAGCGCGTCCATCAGATTGATGATTTGCGCCGGCCGGCGCTCCGGGGTCTTTGCCGGCACCTTGCCCACGAGCTTCTCGTCGATCAGCTCGCGCAGCGCGGCCTGGTAATGGTCGACGAATTTGCCGGCATCGAACGGCCGGGTCTTGCGCGCGATGATCTGGTCCATGATCGCGAGCTGATCCTCGTCGACCGCATCCGCGGCGATCGCGCCGAAGAAATCCTCGGGCTTGCGGATCTCGTCCTGGTAGCGCAGCGCGTTGCCGAGCAATCCCCTGCCCAGTGGCCGGATCGCGATGATCCGCTCCTGGCCGTTGATGACGACCTGGCCGACTGCGATCTTGCCGGCCTCGCGCAGCGCCTCGCGGATCACGCGATAGCCTTCCTCGGCGACGCTACTGTCGGGCACCAGGTAATAGGGTGCATCGAAATAGATCGGATCGACCGCATCGACGAATTCGACGATATCGATCGTGTCGGTGGTTTCCAGGCGCAGCCGCTTCAAATCCTCCGGGTCGATCGTGACGTATTGGCCCTTTTGGTATTCGAAGCCCTTGACGATCTCGTCGCGTTCGACCGGCCCGATGCCGGGCACCACGAGCTGCTGGCGGACGCGTTCGCCGGACGGCTCGTGGATCTGGTGAAAACGCACGCGGTCGCGCTCGCTCGTCGCGGTGTAGAGGCGCACCGCGATCGTTACCAGCGAGAGTTTGAGATAACCCGTCCAGTAAGGTCGTGCCGGGGCAGCCATAGGGAACGCTCCTGCGCCATATCCGCTCTACCAAACGATAGCGCCGGCGACGCGGTTCCGCCACCGCGAACCGGCAATGCAGTTTCGACCAGCTTTCCGCTGCCGGTTACGAGCCGCTGCCGAAAATTGGGAAGATGACCCGATCGCCTGGCCGGATCCCGAGCCGGGCGGCAGTGCCGCCATTCAGCTCGATGACGGCGCGCACCGGTGCCGCGGCGCTGATCGTGGCGAGCGAGCCCGGCACCGCGCGCTCATGGATGTTGACGATGCGGCCCTGCGCATCGACGAACAGCATGTCGAGCGGGATCAGAGTGTTCTTCATCCACATCGTCGCCATCGACGGCGCCTGGTAATCGAACAGCATGCCGGCATCAGGCGCCAGGCTCTGCCGGAACATCAGCCCCTGCGCCATCTGCCCCGGGGTGGTCGCGAGTTCGACGGTGAACCTTTGCGACCCGCTGGCGGTGACGATCGTCAGCGGCGCGGTCGCAAACCGCGCCAACTGGGCGAGGGCGACATTCCCGGAGGCCGAGAGCAACAGGAGCGGGAGCAGCAGAAGGCAGCGCCGAGCAAGCATGGCGTTCGAGATGGCCCAATTTGATCGAACTCCACTGTAGCATGGGAAGAGGAAGCTTCGGAGGCACCACCGATGCCGCGCAACATGCCGCACCCCGCCACCCTCGCCGCGCAGGCGCTCGGCTGGACCGATCCCTCGACCGGCGCCGTGGTCCTGCCATTGCACACCGCGACAACCTTCGAGCGCGATCCCGACAACCAGTACCGGCGCGGCCGCGCTTATGGCCGGGCCGACAATCCCGGCTACGATCAGCCGCAGGCACTGATCACCGCGCTCGAAGCCGGCGCCGCCTCGCTCCTGTTCGCCTCGGGCATGGCGGCGGCGACCGCGGTGTTCCTCAGCCTGCCGCTCGGCGCCCATGTCGTCGCGCCGCGGGTGATGTATTGGGCATTGCGGCGCTGGCTCGCCGCGACCGATGCGAAGGGCGCGCTCGCAGTCGACTTTGTCGATGCGACCGCGCTCGACGAGTTGCGCCGGGCAGTGCAGCCCGGGCGCACCCGGCTGGTCTGGATCGAGACGCCGGCCAACCCGCTCTGGTCGATCACCGACATCGCCGGCGCCGCCGAAATCGCCCATGAAGCGGGCGCGCTCTTCGCCGTCGACAGCACTGCGGCGACGCCGGTCCTGACCCGGCCATTGGCGCTGGGCGCCGACCTCGTCATGCATTCGGCGACGAAATATTTGAACGGCCACAGCGATGTGATCGCCGGCTCGCTGACCGCGGCGCGGGAAGATGAATTCTGGCAGCGCCTCGTCGCGGCGCGCAGCGGCGGCGGCGCCATTCTCGGCAGTCTCGAAGCCTATCTCTTGCTGCGCGGCATGCGCACGCTCTATGTCAGGGTCGAGCGCGCCTGCCGCTCGGCGCAGCGCATCGCCGAACATTTCGCCGGACACCCGAAGGTCGACGCGGTGCTCTATCCGGGTCTGCCCACCCATCCCGGGCACGCGATCGCCGCGCGCCAGATGACAGGCGGCTTCGGCGGGATGCTGAGCATTCGCGTGCACGGCGGCGCGGCGGCGGCGATCGCCACGGCGGCGCGGGTCGAGCTGTGGAAGCGCGCGACCTCGCTCGGCGGCGTCGAGAGCCTCATTGAGCACCGCGCCTCGGTCGAGGGGCCGGACAGCCCGGCGATGCCCGATCTGTTGCGCCTCTCGGTCGGCATCGAAAACCCCGACGATCTGATCGCCGACCTCGAAACCGCGCTTGGCTAGGCCGGGTCGGCGTCAGAATATTGCGCGGTTCAGCACCATGTGCGCGAGGATGCTGGCGGCGTAGCCGGCGGCAACCGCCCATGTCCAGCGCAGATGTGAGGCAAAGGTGTAGACGCCACGCGCCTGTCCCATCAGGGCGACGCCGGCCGCCGATCCGATCGAGAGCATGCTGCCGCCAACCCCCGCGGTCAGCGTGATCAGCAGCCATTGCCCCAGCGGCATGTCGGGCTGCATCGTCAGCACCGCGTACATCAGCGGGATGTTGTCGAGCATCGCCGAGACGATCCCGACCAGCACATTGGCGGCGGTCGCGCCCAGACCGCCATACACCACGCGTGAACTCAAGCTCAGATATCCGAGCAGGCCCAACGCGCCGACGCACATCATGACGCCGTAGAAGAATAAAAGCGTGTCCCACTCGACGCCGGCGACGCGGTGGAACACGTTGAAGGTGTAGTCGCTCTCCGCGTTGCGACGGCGCCCGCGCCACTGCAGCTGATAATCGAGCAGCTGGAGGTAGCCGAGCCCGGTCATCATCCCGAACACCGGCGGAAGGTGCAGGAAGCTGTGGACGCCGACCGCGGTCGCGATCGTCGCGGCAAACAGCACCATGATCCAGGGTGCGCCGATTTTCAGCCGGACCTTCTCGCCTCGCGGCTCCGGCGCGCCGCGCGGCACGGCAAAGTGCATCAGCATCGCCGGCACGACGAAGTTCACGATCGAGGGGATGAAGAGGCGAAAAAAATCGTCGAAGGCGACAAGGCCTTTCTGCCACACCATCAGCGTCGTGATGTCGCCGAACGGGCTGAACGCGCCGCCGGCATTCGCCGCAACCACAATGTTGATGCAGGAGAGCGCGACAAAGCGCGGCGAGCCGGAGCCGATCGCGGTCACCACCGCGCCCATGACCAGCGCCGTGGTCAGGTTGTCGGCGACCGGCGAGATCACAAACGCGAGAACCCCGGTCACCCAGAACAGCGCGCGATAACCCAGCCCGGACCGCACCAGCGCGGCGCGCAGCACATCGAAGACGCGCCGCTCCTCCAGCGCGTTGACGTAGGTCATCGCAACGAGGAGGAACAGCAACAGCTCGGCATATTCGAGGAAGACGTGCCGCAGCGCCGTCGCGACCTCGGCCCCGGGACGGACGAGCGCGATCATCGTCCACAGAATGCCGGCGGCGACCACCACCGGCTTCGACTTGCGCAGATGGATCGCCTCTTCGCTGATCACCAGCCCATACGCCAGGGCAAAGATGGCCAGTGCCGCAAAGCCGACCCAATGCCCGGTCAAGTCGGGCTGATTCATTCAGAGTCCCTACATACTTAGGCGGAGGCGTGGCGTTGCAGCGAGAGATCAGCGCCGGGCTTTGGTCGAAACCGCAGGTCAGCCGGCCTACAGCAACCCGAGTTCGAGCTTGGCCTCCTCGCTCATGCGGTCCTGGGTCCAGGTCGGTGTCCAGACCAGCTTGACACGCGCCTCGTTGACCCCCGGCACCGCGGCAACCGCCGCCTTCACTTCGCCGGGCATGCTCGCGGCAACCGGACAGGAGGGCGTGGTCAGCGTCATCTCGACAAAGACGATGCCGCCCTTCTTGACGACGAGCTCGTAAATCAGCCCGAGTTCGACGAGGTTGACCGGGATCTCGGGGTCCTGCACGGTTTTGAGCGCGTCGAGCACCGGCGCCATCAGCGCGGGATCGTCCTCGCCTTCGGGCCGTTCGACCTCTTGCGTGTCGGCCGGCGGCTCCGCCGCAAAATCGAAATAGTCCTGGTCGTGCTCGTTGGCTGCCATGTCGACTACTCCGTCTTGACCGTAGCGCCCGTGAGGCCGGATTTGAGCGCCGCCTCGAAGGCATGCCACGGCAGGGTCGCGCACTTGACCCGGACAGGATACGCCTTGACCCCGGCCAGCGGCTCGAGCCGTTCGGCATCCTCCTGCAGCGCTTCGGGTAGCGCTTCGGGTGTGCCGCCGGTCACCGTGGCATGGAATTGCGCGAACAGCTGGCGCGCCTCATCGAGCGTCTTGCCTTTCAGCACCTCGGTCATCAGCGATGCCGCCGCCGTCGAGATCGCGCAGCCGCGCCCCTCGAAGCTCACGTCGGCAATGCGCTCGCCCTCGATCGCGAGGTAGACCGTGACGCGATCGCCGCACAGTGGGTTGTGCCCACGCGCCAGATGCGTCGGGTTCGCCAAGGCGCGCAGATTGCGCGGGTGGCGACCGTGATCGAGGATGATGTCCTGGTAAAGCTCGCGCAAGTCCATCATCGCTGGAACATCTCCCGGCAGGCCTCGATCGCCTCGGCCAGGCGGTCGATATCGGCTTCGTCATTGTAGACCCCGAACGAGGCGCGCACCGTTCCGGCGAGGCCTAATTTGTCCATCAGCGGCTGCGCGCAATGATGGCCGACCCTGACGGCGACACCGTGCTGATCAAGCACGGTGCCGACGTCATGCGGGTGCACGCCGTCGAGGTTGAACGAGAGGATGCTGAGCCGGCGCTGCCCGCCGGCGACCAGCTGCACGCCGGGGATGCGCGACAGGCGGTCGACGCCGTAGCCGGTCAGCGCCGCTTCGTGCTCGCGGATCGCCGCGCGGCCGATCCCCTCGATAAAGTCGATCGCCCGGGCGAGGCCGACGGCACCGGCGATATCGGGGGTGCCGGCCTCGAAGCGGTGCGGCGGCTCCTGAAATTCGGTCTTCTCGTAAGTGACGCTGGCGATCATGCCGCCGCCGGTCTGCCAGGGCGGCATCGAATCAAGCGCTTCATAGCGCCCGTACAGCACGCCGATCCCACTCGGGCCGTATGCCTTGTGCCCGGAAAACGCATAGAAATCGCACCCCAACGCCCGCACGTCGACCGGCAGCCGCGGCACCGCCTGGCAGCCGTCGATCAGCACCCGAGCGCCCCTCTCATGGGCCAGCGCGACGATGCGCTCGACCGGCAGCATCGCGCCGGTGACGTTGGAAATATGGGTGACCGCGACGAGCCGGGTGCGCGGCGACAGCAGCGCCTCGAATTGCGCAAGGTCGAATTCGCCGGTCTCGTCGGTCGGCGCCACCACCAGCTTGAGGCCGAGCCGGTCGCGCAGCATCTGCCACGGCACGATGTTGGAATGGTGCTCGACATCGCTGATCAGCACCTCGTCGCCGGGCTTGAGATGGGCGGGACCCCAGCTCTGGGCGACCAGGTTGATCGCCTCGGTCGCGCCGCGCACGAA
>JBGPTQ010000108.1:0-6427 GCA_041490725.1 Allostellaceae bacterium
AGGAACATGCTGTCGACATTGACCTGCATGATCCGGCGCCAATCCGCGACCGGGGTATCGACGACGCTGCCGCGCCCGCCGATCCCGACATTATTGTCGAGAAGGTCGAGCCGGCCGAACCGGGCGAGCGCGGCATCGACCACCGCGCGGCATTGCCGCTCGTCGACGACGTCGGCGACGAACGGCGCGGCGACGCCGCCCTCTTTTGCGATCATCGCGACGGTCTGCTCGGCGGCCTCGGGCACGATATCGACGACCAGCACGCGGGCGCCGGCGCGCGCCAGCAGCATCGCCGCGGCACGGCCGTTGCCGATGCCGTCATCGGGCGCACCGCCGCCGGTGACGATCGCCACCTTGCCCGAGAGGCCGAGATCGTCCGCCACCCCCGCCCTTCCCTCCCCCGCAAGCGGAGGAGGGTTAGGGAGGGGGCGGGTGGATTGGGGATCGCTCATGCTGTTTCTCGCTCGCCAGAAAACGCTACGATAGGAGCCAAGGCGGCATAGCGCCATGGCGGCGCAACCGTGCTGCCCGGCAATTGGAGGAAAATGCAGGATTTCCTCATTCCAACTCATCCCGTGGGCCTTCAGCCCACGGACTTGTTCCGTGGGGAAAGCCGGGATCCATTTCGGCCATGGATACCGGCCTTCGCCGGTATGACAAGATAGGCGTCGTGGCCGGTGCCTCGTCCTGCCGCCGCAAACCAAGTGTCGTGGCAGCGAAGAACGGTGCTCTGGACGATTACAGTGTTTGCCGCCGCGTCATTCGCAACGAGTGTGCAGGCCGAAAGTCGCCCGGTGCTGGTCTTCGCCGCCGCCAGTCTCAAGACCGCGCTCGACGCGATCGCCGCTCACTGGCGGAAGGAAACCGGCGGCCGAGCGACGATCTCCTATGCGGCGAGCTCGACCTTGGCGAAGCAGATCGACAACGGCGCGCCGGCCGATCTGTTCATTTCGGCGGACCAGGATTGGATGGACTATCTGCAAGAGCGCAAACAGGTCGATCCGGAAACCCGTATCGACCTGCTTGGCAACAGCCTAGTGCTGATCGCACCGGCGGACAGCCCGGCGCGGGTGACGATCGCACCCGGCTTTCCGCTTGCCGCGCTCATTGGCGACGGGCATCTCGCAATGGCCGATCCGGGGGCCGTGCCGGCCGGGCGCTACGCGAAGGCGGCGCTGACCGCCCTCGGCGTGTGGCCGGCAATCGCCGGCCGGATCGCCGCGGCGGAGAATGTCCGCGCCGCGCTCTTGCTGGTGGCGCGCGGCGAAGCACCGCTCGGCATCGTCTACCGGACCGATGCGGCCGCCGAACCCGCGGTCAGGGTCGTTGGAATCTTTCCCCCCGACAGCCATCCGCCGATCGTCTATCCGATGGCGCTGACCCGCGCCGCCAGCCCCGGGGCTCCGGCCTTCGCCTCCTACCTGCGCGGCGCTGCCGCCCGTGCGCTGTTCGAGGCGCAAGGCTTTCGCGTGCTCGATCGCCCGCGGTGAGCGCGCTGTCAGCCTTTTCGCCGGAGGAATTGACCGCGATCGGCCTGTCGTTGCGGGTCGCCTTCTGGGCGATGCTGTGGAGCCTGCCGGTCGGGGTTGCGATTGCGTTACTGCTGGCGCGCGGCCGCTTCTGGGGCAAATCGCTGCTGAACGCGATTGTGCATCTGCCGCTGGTCATGCCGCCGGTCGTCACCGGCTATGTGCTGCTCTTGCTGCTCGGCCGGAAAGCGCCGCTCGGGCAATTCCTTGCCGATAGCCTCGGGATCGTGTTTGCGTTCCGCTGGACCGGCGCCGCGCTGGCTTGTGCGGTCATGGGCTTTCCGCTGATGGTGCGCTCGATGCGGCTGTCGATCGAGGCCGTCGACCGCCGGCTCGAGGATGCCGCGGCGACGCTCGGCGCCAATGCGTTCTGGGTGTTCGTCACGATCACCTTGCCGCTGATCCTGCCCGGGATGGTCGCGGGCATGATCCTCTCGTTTGCCCGCGCGCTCGGCGAGTTCGGCGCGACGATCACCTTCGTCTCGAACATCCCCGGCGAAACCCAGACATTGCCAACCGAGATCTATACCTTGCTCCAGGTTCCGGGCGGCGATCTCGCCGCCTTGCGGCTGACCCTCGTTTCGATCGCGATCTCGCTGGCCGCTCTCTTTGCCTCCGAGGCGCTGATCGAGCGGGCGACGCGCCGCACTCTTGGGCTCTGACATGCTCAGCGTCGCGGTCGAGCACCACTTCGGCAGCTTCGTTCTCGACGCCGCGTTCGACAGCGCCGGCGGCCTGACCGCGCTGTTCGGCCGCTCAGGTTCGGGCAAAACCTCGTTGATCAACGCGATCGCCGGCCTCTTGCGCCCCGAGCGCGGCCATATCCGCGTCGATGACGTGGTCTTGACCGACACCGAGCGCGGAATCTTCGTGCCGGCCCGGCGCCGCCGCATCGGCTATGTCTTTCAGGAAGGCCGCCTGTTTCCGCATCTGACGGTGCATCAAAACCTGCTTTACGGCCGCTGGTTCGCACCGAAAGGCGGCAGCGCGGGCGAAGTCGAACACGTGATCGAACTGCTCGGCATCGGCGCGCTGCTCCACCGGCGGCCGGCGAATTTGTCGGGCGGCGAGAAGCAGCGCGTCGCGATCGGCCGTGCGCTTCTGGCGCGCCCGCGCCTGCTTGTCATGGACGAACCGCTGGCCTCGCTCGATGAGGCGCGCAAGACCGAGATCCTGCCTTATATCGAGCGCCTGCGCGACGAGGCCGGCGTACCGATCGTCTATGTCAGCCATGCGATTGCCGAGGTGACCCGGCTCGCCACGACCCTCGTCGTCCTCAACGAGGGCCGCGTCGCCGCGGTCGGGCCGACCGCCGCGATCATGGGGCGGATCGATCTGTTTCCGCTGACCGGACGCGCCGAAGCCGGCGCCATCCTCGCCACACGGGTGGCCGGCCACGATCCCGCCTTTGGCCTGACGACCCTGCGGGCAGCCGCCGGCGAATTGCGGGTGCCGCATCTCGACCTGCCGATCGGCGCCGCGCTGCGGGTGCGCATTCGCGCGCGCGACGTGATGATCGCGCTCCATCCGCCCGAAGGGTTGAGCGCGCTCAACGTGTTGCCCGGCACCGTCGTCGAGATCGGACGAGCCGACGGGCCGATCGTCGAGATGCGCCTCGATTGCGCGGGCGAGGCCCTCGTCGCGCGGCTGACCCGGCGCTCGGTCGAAACCCTCGGCCTGGCACCCGGATGTCCGGTCTATGCGGTGATCAAGAGCATCGCCTTCGACCACCACGCCTTCGTCGGTGCGGAGCCGCCTTCACCGGGCGCGGATGCCGAGACGCGGGATGGGTGATGCATGCTCATCGATCTCGTAGGATGGGCTGAGCGGAGCGAAGCCCATCGAACTCCCCGGCGAAAAGATGGGCTTCGCTGCGCTCAGCCCATCCTACACCTGTCGTTGCGAGCGGAGCGACGCGGCAATCCCGAGGAGCTGCTCGGTTATTCCACGCCGAGCAGCTCGACATCGAACATCAGCGTGGCGTTGGGTGGGATCACCCCGCCGGCGCCGCGCGCGCCATAGCCGAGCTCGGGCGGGATGATGAGGGTGCGCTTGCCGCCGATTTTCATGCCCACGACCCCCTCGTCCCAGCCGCGGATCACCTGCCCCGCACCCAGCGCAAAGCCGAAGGGCTGGCCGCGATCGAGCGAGCTGTCGAATTTGGCACCCTTCGCGCCATTGTTGTACAGCCACCCGGTGTAATGCACGCTGACCTTGTGGCCCTTTGTCGCTTCCGCGCCGGTGCCGACATTCGTATCGGTGTATTTGAGGCCGCTGGGTAGCTCGCTCATCTTGCCGGGTGCTCCATCTGCCGCTCCGAATGCCATCGGGGACGGCGCGGTTAGGGAAACGAGGACAAGCGCCGCAGCGGCGGCGCTGAAATGGATCAATTTCATGACAACGCTATTGTGCTACATCAGTTGCGAAACATCACACGGACGAGGCCCGTGCCCAGCGCAATCCTGAACGAGACAATCGACTGCGTCACGGACATTCTCGGCCGCGAGCTTGACGGCATCGCGGTCGAGCGGGCGGTCATCGGCCTCTACTTCACCGGGGTCAAGCTCTCCGCCGGGGTCGCCGGAACCTGCGTGACGCCGCGCGACGCCGCCCCCGGCGACATCTGCTGCCCGATATCGGCGCACCGCGTCCCCTTCCGGCGCATCGCCGGCCGTCCGGCCGCCGAGCTGATGGGGGATGCGCTCGCCGAGAACGGCCTCTCCCGCGCGGTCGGCATCGCCACGTTGAATGCGCTCGCCGAGCTGTGCTGGCGCCGCCGACCCTATCCCGGGGTCGCGCTGCTGGCCGGCACCGACGCGTTCGACGCGACCGAATTCCGCAAGGGCGACCGGGTCGTCCTGGTCGGCGCCTTTATCCCGTTTCTGAAAGAGCTGAAGCGCCGCCATCAGCCGTATCTCGTGCTGGAGCAGAACCCGGCGGCGCTCAAGCCCGAGGAGATGCCGTTCTATCGCCCGGCCGAGCTGGCGCCCGAAATCGTCCCCGCGGCCGATGTGCTGTTGATCACCGGCTCCACCCTGCTCAACGACACGCTCGAAGACCTGCTCGCTTTGGCGCGGCCCGCGGCGCGCGTCACCGTGCTCGGCCCGACCGTCGGCATGCTGCCCGACGCCTTTCTCGCGCGCGGCGCCGACATCCTCGGCTCGGTGCGCATCTCCCAGCCCGACGCCTTCCTCGACCTCCTCGCCGAAGGCGGCTCGGCGCCGCACTTTCTCGGCCGGTCGGTCGAGAAGATCGTGCTGGCGCGACGGGTTGCCGGGGTGCGCGCCAGCGCCGCCTGAGGTTGGACCGCTTGCATCTCGCCCGCAGATGCGGCCTCTCGGCGAAGCTCCGCTTCGCCTGACGGCGACAGCGCAAGCTTTACTTGCCCGAGAGCCGGGACGGAAGCGGTCCGTGGTGTGAGATCTCGTATCCCCCACCTCACCCCTGCCCTCTCCCCCCAGGGGCGGCAACGGACCAGCGACGTCGCCGAGTGTCCCTATTCGGAAGTTTTGCCGATCACGGCACACCCCAAATTGTCGTCCCGGCGCAGGCCGGGACCCATCTGCGCCATAGATACCGGCTTTCGCCGGTATGACAAAAGAACGGGTAGGGGCCGGATGAACTTCCCGATCAGGACACTACAGTCGCTCCTTGTGCTCGACGATCTTCCAGAACGTGTTCTTGTGGATGATCTTGTCGCCCTCAAATCGGTAGATGTCGCAGCCCTGGTAATTCAGCGCCTCGCCGTCGGCGCCCGTGCCGCGCACAATCCACAGCGAGACCGCCTGGTCGCCGGCGAGGATGTATTCCTGGCCGTCCCAGCGCATGTCGGGGATCTGCCCGAAGCGGTCGGTGAGGGCCTTCCTGATCGCCGCCTTGCCGCGGAGCGTGCGGCCGACCGCCTCCGGCCCGCGCGCCAGGCAGAAGGTCGCGTCGTCGGCAAAGCAATCGACGATGCGCTCGACATCGCGGCTGTTGAACGCGGCCGAGATCGCCCGCATCAGTTCGATCGTCACCATTCCCCGTTCTCCCCCATTATCGCAACGCAGCGGGTTGATATCCAAAATCTAAAACCTATATCCGATGGTTATCCTGAATTTAATTGCGTATAAAGCAAATGAATCGGCAATTCCCGCAAATTCCCTGCCGGTACGCAAAAATTCCCTGCGAGGTGCGCAAAATTCCCTGCGAGGCCGCAAAAAATTCCCTGCCTCGGCGCTCGAAGCCGAACCAACTCAACGGGTTGCAGCGGGTTTGCGCGATTCTCGCGGGAAATTTTCCCTGCACGCAGGGAATTTGCCCCCGGCGAACCGGCACTCAACGCGTCGCGCCGGGCTGCCACAGCACATCCTTGGCGCCGTTGTCGTTGACCCGGCGGCCGAGCACGAAGAGATGGTCGGAGAGCCGGTTGAGATACTTGACCGCCTCGAGGTTGACCGTCTCGGCGGCGGCCAGCGCGCAAACCAGGCGCTCGGCCCGCCGCGTCACCGTGCGCGCGAGATGGAGGTGAGCCGCGGCTTGCGTTCCGCCGGGCAGGATAAACGAATCGAGCGGCTTGAGCGCGGCGTTCATCCTATCGATCTCGCGTTCGAGCCGGGCGACCTGCGGCGCGACAATGCGCAATGCCCCGGCCGCGCGTCGCCCCTCTTCGGGCGTGCACAAATCGGCGCCGAGGTCGAAGAGCTCGTTCTGGATGCGCGCCAGCATTGCATCGGCTTCCGCATCGCAATGGAGCCGCGCCAGCCCAATCACGGCATTGGCTTCGTCGACCGTGCCGTAGGCCTCGACGCGCAGCGCGTGCTTTGGCACCCGGCTGCCGTCGCCGAGCGAGGTCTCGCCCTTGTCGCCGCCGCGCGTGTAGATCCGGGTGAGGCGCACCATCGCGGTCAGCGGTGGCC
>JBGPTQ010000109.1:0-6392 GCA_041490725.1 Allostellaceae bacterium
CGCCGCGAAGATCCGGGCGAGGCCGATGGCTGGAAGCGGCTGCACGGGCGCGGTGCGTCCTTCGAGACGCGCCCCCGAGGGGCGCTCCTCAGAATGAGGGGTATTTGTGTGTGGCATTACAGGCCCACCTCATTTTGAGGGGCCGCGAAGCGGGTAGGGCGGAAAAGCGCAGCGCATTCCGCCCTACACCTTGCCGCCCGCATGCGGGCCAGAGGCCCGCGGTCCAGGGGCTAAGCCATCGCCTCCTCGGCGGCCGGCACGCGCTTGACTTCATGCGCCTGCAATCTCGGCAAGACCTCGCGGGCGAAGCGCTCGATCTGCGCCATGTAGAGATCGTGCGGCAGGGCGCCGCGGTTGATCGCCAGCTGCACCTGGTTGGCGCCGGCGCTTTCGGCGGCGTCGATGATGCGCTGGGCGACCTCGTCGGCGGTCCCCATCGGCATCGTCTCGGCCTGCTCGGCGAGCTGCGCCATCGTCAGGTTGCGGAATTCTGAGCGCAGATTGGCGGCGGCGCGCAGGTTTTCGGGCCGCACATAATCGGTCGAGGACTGGGTCGTATAGCCGCTCTCGCGCTGCTTCTCGGTTTCGATGAAGTTGCCGTGGCTGAACAATGTGCGGTTGAAATAGAGGATGTGCGGCCCGTACTCCCTGAGCGCCTGCGCCTTGGTGTCGGCGACATAGGCGGTGATGCCGAGCGAGAGGTGGTCGGGGGTGATGCGGTGGCCCGCCGCGGCGAGGCACTTGGCGTAGTAGCGGATGATGTCGTCGCGCAAGCCGCGGTGGCGGCCGAGCCCCGGCGTGATCGGCAGATTGTGCCGGGCGGCGAACTCGATCGACTCCTTGCTGCCGACGATCGGGACCCAGATCGGCGGATGCGGCTGCTGCACCGGGCGCGGCCACATCGCCACGTCATGATAGGACCAGAACTTGCCTTCGTAGGAGAACACCTCCTCGGTCCAGGCGCGGGTGATGATGTCGTAGGCTTCCTCGAAGCGCGCCCGCGACTCCGACAGCGGCACGTTGTGCACCTGGTATTCGCGCAGGATGCCGCGGGCAAAGCCGGAGATCAGCCGGCCTTGCGACAGGCAATCGAGCATCGCCAATTCCTCGGCGAGGCGTAAGGGCTCGTGCAACGGCAACAGATTGCCGTAGATCAACAGTTTGAGCCGCTTGGTGCGCTGCGCCGCGGCTGCGGCCATCAGGTTGGGGCTGTTCATCAGCCCATAGGGCGAGCAGTGATGCTCGTTGAAGCCGACCCCGTCATAGCCGAAGCGGTCGAGCGCCTCCCAGGCGTCGAGATGCTCCGCATAGGTGCGCTCGGCGGTGGCGGCATCGAAATGCCGCTTGGCCAGCGGGTAGGGCAATTCGGTCGCGCCGCCTTTCAGATGGTCGAGATTGGCGTCGTAGGCCAACAGGTCGAAGACAAAGACTTTCATTGCGCCGCCTCCTGAGCGGTCAAAATTTCGGCGCGACTGCCGCGAAACGCCAGAAGCGCCGTCGCCACCGCGGCGATCACCGCAAACAAGCAGGCGCTCAGAAAAATATGCGTCGGCGCCAAGCCGAGCGCCAACAGGTATCCGCCCAAGGCCGGCGCGGCAATGCCACCCAATCGGCCGATGCCGAGCGCCCAGCCGAGCCCGGTCGTGCGCATGCGCGCCGGATAGAGCTTGCCGCAGGTCGCATTGGCGCCGGTCTGGCTGCCGGTGATCGTCATGCCGGCGAAGAAGGTCACCGCCAGGAGGATCGCATAGGGCAGGGCGACGAGCGCGATCAGTGCGATGAACAGCGCGCCGGCGGCATAGTGCCACGCCAGCGAGCGTTCCGGGCCGACGTGATCGATCGCCACTCCGAGATAGAGGACGGCCCAGATCGCGCCGAAATCCCTGAGGCTCGAGGCAAAGATCGCTTGTGCCGGGGTCATGCCGATCAGGTTGAATACCGTCGGCATCCAATAGGCGAACAGGAACAGGTTCATCAGGCTGCAGAAGAAAATGATCCACAGCAGCACGGTCTGCAGCGCATAGCCCTCGCTGAACAGCATCCTGACCGGATCGCCCTGGGCAATGTCGAGCGGGTGCGCTTCGGCCTGAGCTGGGGCGATGTCGAGGCGCTCAAGAAAGGCCGCCTGCCGCGCCGACAGATTTCCTTTGCGGGCGAGAAAACGCGGCGACTCAGGCAGCCACACCGCCAGGATCGGCACCAGGAGCAGCGGGAACACCCCGCCCAATACAAAGATCACCGGCCAGCCGAAATGCGGCAGCAGCAGGGCCACGATCTGGCCGCCGACAAAGCCGCCGAGCGGCGCGCCGGTGAAGCTCGCCATGATCATCAAGGCGCGCCGGCGATGCGGCGCGTAGTCGCCGGTCAGCGTGGCCGCCCCCGGAAACGCGCCGCCGATCCCGAGCCCGGTGAAGAAGCGCAATATTGCCAGCGTCCCGAGCGAGCCGGCGACCGCGCTCAACAGCGAGGCTACCCCGAAGATCGTCAGGCTGGCGAGCAGCAACGGCTTGCGCCCGACGCGGTCGCCGATCGGCCCGGCCGAGAGGGCGCCGACCATGATGCCGATGCTCGACCACAGAAACGCCGTCGTGAACGCCGGCGGCGCCAGGTGCCACTCACGGATCAGCGACGGCACCGACCAGGCGATCGAATTGATGTCGTAGCCGTCGCAGATCTGGATCAGCGTACACAATGCCAAGACCCGGATTTGCAGGGGACCGATCCGCTGGTTTTCCAGCGCCGTCTCGACCGTCGAAGCCACCGTTTCCGCCATTTCCCCCTCCGCCCCTTTCTCCCGGATCGCCGGCTTCCCGCCGGTTTTGTCGTTGCACCCGTGTTGCATTTCTGCGCCGGCTGCGCAAGCCTCCGATCATCGATTAGCCGTGGAGGCCCAGCCGATGACCACCCGCCCGCCCGCCGAAATCGGCATGTCGCTCGACGAGGTCGACACGCCCGCGCTGGTGATCGACCTCGACGCGTTCGAGCGCAATCTGCGCCGCCTCGCCGACCGGTTGCGCGGCAGCGGGGTGCGGCTGCGCCCGCACGCGAAAACCCATAAATGCCCGGTCATCGCGTTGAAGCAGATCGAATTGGGCGCGGTCGGGGTGTGCGTCCAGAAGGTCAGCGAGGCCGAGGCGATGGTCTATGGCGGGGTGCGCGACGTCCTCGTCACCAACGAAATCGTCGGCCGGCAAAAGCTGCGCCATCTGATGGCGCTGGCGCATACCGCGCGGATCGGCGTCTGCGCCGACGACCCGGCGCAGATCGCCGCGCTCGAGGCGGCGGCCGGCGAGGCCGGGGTGACGCTGCCGGTCCATGTCGAGATCAACATGGGCGGCAACCGCTGCGGGGTCGAGCCCGGCGAGCCGGCGCTCGATTTGGCCCGCCTTGTGGCGGATTCGGCGCATCTGCGCTTCGCCGGGCTCCAGGCCTATCACGGCTCGGCCCAGCATCTGCGCGGCTGGACCGAGCGCCAGCAGGCGATCAAGGGCGCGGTCGACAAGGCGGCCCTGACCCGCGACCTCCTCGCTGCCAACGGCATTGCCTGCGACAACATCACCGGGGCCGGCACCGGCACCTTCGAGTTCGAGGCGGGCAGCGGCGTCTACACCGAATTGCAGTGCGGCTCCTACATCTTCATGGACGCCGATTACGGCCGCAATCTCGACCAGGACGGCGCCGCCACCCGCGCCTTCGAGCCGAGCCTTTTTGTCTGGGCGACGGTGATGAGCCGGCCCACCGCCGAGCGCGCGATCGTCGATGCCGGCTTGAAGGCGCTCGCGATGGATTCGGGGCCGCCGACGGTGTGGGACGCGCCCGCCGCGACCTACGAGCGCGCCTCCGACGAGCACGGCAGGCTCGGCATCAGCGCGGCGACCAACCGCCTCCAACTCGGCGACAAAATCCGCCTCGTCCCCGGCCACTGCGACCCGACCGTCAATCTCTACGACTGGTACGTCGCGGTGCGCGGCGACCGGGTCGAGGCGGTGTGGCCGATTACGGCAAGGGGCGCGGTGTATTGAGGGGCGAAACAGTTGCCGCCCTGATCAATCCAGGCCGAGCATCGTGGCACCATAGGGCCGCATCATCGGGTCCTGGGTGCCGAGCACCATCCCTTCGAGATAGGCCTGCGCGATGATCAGGCGATCGAACGGGTCGTTGTGATGCCGCGGCAGGCCGCCGGCGTGCTCGGCGTGGGCTCCGGTAATCGGCAGCAAGTCGAAACCCAAATTATCTATGGTATCGATAATCGACGCGGCGAACTGCAGCTTGCCCGTGGCACGTTTGATGGCAATTTCCCATACTGTTGCAACACTGACGAAGACTTGGCTTGCGTCGTCCTCGATGGCTGCTCGCAAAGCCGGAGGAACCCTACGCAGCTGCCGATCCCACCAAAGGAACATATGCGTGTCGAGCAGCAGCCTCACTCATCGTCCTCGCCGTCGAAATACTTTTGGATTTCCGGTGGCAGTGGACCGTCGAAATCCTCGGCGATATAGGTGATGCCGAGCAAATTCTGCCCGCCGATGCGCTTCTTCCGCGGCGGCTGATACGGCACCAGCATGGCCTTGGGCTTGCCGGCTTTGGCGATGACGATCTCCTCGCCGGCCGCCGCACGCTCGACCAGCTTGGAAAGGTTCGTCTTCGCGTCGTAGAGATTTACGGTTTCGGTCATCGCCGTGCTCCGGACCCTTCGAGACTCAATTTGACCAAGTTGACCAACAAATAAGCTCCTCCCGGTCTGATCGCAATGGCTAGTCACTCCTCGGCAAACACACGGCACGCCTGAGGGGGGCTGTGTCGCCACGCAGGCTACAGGGCGCCGTCTCTCTGCATGGTCTCCAGCACGGCGACGGCGGCGCGGGTTGCCGGGTCATCGTCGCCGCGGGCGCGGCGTTGCGTTTCGACGATCTGGTGCTGCAGCCAATAGGCTTCGCTGCGTTCGCCGTACTGCCACAGGATCGCCGCGAGATTCCCCATCGCGGCGAGGCTGTCGCTATCCGCGTCGCCCAGCACAAGCTGCATCGTCGCGATCGCCTGTTCGAGGAGCGCGCAGGCGCCGGCGAAATCCCCTTGCGCGGCGACGGTGCCGGCGAGGTTGTTGAGCGCGCGCAGCGTGTCGCGCCCGCTCTCGCCCCACACCTCGGGCGCCAGCGCAAGGATGTGCTCCTGCAAGCGGCGCGCCTCGGCAAGGTCGCCCTCAGCGCCGATCGTCGTCGCCAGCTTGCCGAGCGCCTTCAGCGTGTCGCCATGCGCCTCGCCGTAGAGCCGGCGGCGCACCGCGACGACATGCTCTTCGAGCGCGCGCACTTCGGAGAGCCGGCCGCGCGCCCACAGCATCTCGGCGAGGTCGAGCATCGCGGCGAGCGTCTCGGGATGCTGCTCGCCGAAGCCACGGCGCAGCTCATCGACGCGCGCCCGGCGCGCGGCCAGGGTTGGTGGGTCGCTCATGAAAGCGTTCCGGGAGACCCGCTTGTTCACAGCTCCGCCGAGATTGCTTCGCTTCGCTCGCAATGACAATAAAGGCTTGGGACAATGAAGGCTTGCTGTCATCGCGCTGGCCCGTGGGCTCGCAATGACGGAAAGGTTGTCATTGCGAGGAGCGCAGCGACGAAGCAATCTCGGCGCAACGATCTGGACGAGCCCCGATGCACGCCACCGACGAGTCGATCCCGATCCTCGATCTTGGCCCCTACCTCGCCGGAGAGCCGGGCGCCGATTTGCGGCTCGCGGCAGAGCTGCGCCAGGCCTGCGAAGAGATCGGGTTTTATTTCATCACCGGTCACGGCGTGCCGCAGCGCCTGATCGACGCCGCCTTTGCCGAGACCGCGCGGTTTCACGCCGAGCCGCTCGCCGACAAGATGAAGCTCTTAATCAACGACCACATGATCGGCTACCTGCCGCTCGGCTACAGCACGTTCCGCAGCTCCACCGTCAACCGCAACACCAAGCATGACCTGAACGAGGCGCTGTTCGTCCGCCGCGAGCGCACCCCCGACGACCCCGATGTGGTCTCCGGCAAGCGCTGGCGCGGCCTCAATCAGTGGCCGGCGGACCTGCCGGGCTTCCGCGAGACGATGCTCGACTATTTCCGGACGATGGAGGCGCTGGCGCAAAGGCTGTTGCCGATCTACGCGCTGGCGCTCGACCTGCCGCGCGCGTTTTTCCTGCCGCTGTTCGAGGGGGCGCACATCAATCTGCGGCTGTCGCATTACCCGGCGGGCGCGGCGGCCGAGGACAACCAGTTCGGCATCGCGCCGCACGCCGATGCCGGCTTCATGACCCTCTTGCCGCAATCGGCGGTGCCGGGCCTGGAGATCCGCACCGCGGCGGGACGCTGGCTGGCGGCGCCGTCCCTCCCGGGCAGCTATCTGGTCAATACCGGCGACACG
>JBGPTQ010000110.1:0-6361 GCA_041490725.1 Allostellaceae bacterium
CCGATTACGCCTCGGCCTTCGTGCTGACCATCACCAACCCGATAACGATCCTCGCCTTTCTCGCGATCTTCGCCGGCATTGGCTTTAGCGGTCCCGAGGCGACATTGGGGCGCGCCGGGATCCTGGTTTTAGGCGTGTGGCTCGGCTCGCTTCTGTGGTGGGTGGGATTGGCCGTCGGTGCCGGGATGGTGCGGCTGTCGTTCGACCGGGCCCATCTGGTCTGGATCAACCGCGGCTCGGGCGGGATATTGGTGGTCTGCGGGGTCGCGCTGCTCGGCAGCCTGTTGGTCCAGCATTTCGGCTGAGACGCCGGCAATCGCCCCCGCAATCGCGAGGTTTGACCGTGGTCTATCTGCCACCCGCCTTCACCGAAACCCGCACCGAGCTGTTGATCGAGCATATCGAGCGCTACGAGTTCGGCATGCTCGTCAGCCACGGCAGCGAGGGGCTGATCGCCAGCCAGATCCCGTTCCTCTGCGAGCGCCGCGATGGCCGGCTTTACCTCGAGGGCCATCTCGCCCGCCACAACCCGCAGCTCGCCGATCTCGACTCCGCAGAGGAGGCGCTCGCGATCTTCGAGGGGCCCCACGCTTATATCTCGCCAAGCTGGTACGAGGCGGGGCCCAGCGTGCCGACCTGGAACTATGCCACCGTCCACGCCTATGGCACGGCCCGCACGATCGCCGAGCCGGACTGGCTGCGCGGCTTCTTGCGCCGGCTGACGGAGCGTCACGAGGGGCGCGAGCCGGCGCCGCCGTGGCGCATAGAGGATCTGCCGGAGCCCTACGTCGAATCGATGCTGAACGGCATCATCGGCGTCGAGATCGCGGTCAACCGGCTCGAGGGCAAGTTCAAGCTGAGCCAGAACCGCCCGGTGGCGGACCGGCCGCGCATCATCGCCGCGCTGGAGCGGCGCGACGACAGCGATTCGCAGGCGGTGGCGCGGCTGATGCGCGAGCGCGAGCCGGCCGGCTGAGTTCGCACCGGATCGAGATTGCTTCGCTTCGCTCGCAATGACAGGGAAATGGGTTGTCATTGCGAGGAGCGCAGCGACGAAGCAATCTCGGGCCAATTCGGCTTAATTCGTCGTCGCGAGCAGGGCGGCGACCGCCGCCGCGTCGGCACAGGCAAGGACCGCCTCGGCGGCGCGCCGCTCGAAGCCGGCGCGGGCGAAGGCGGCAAGCTCGCGCCGGGGATCGGTGGCGCCGCTATCGCCAGGCCCAGCTGGGCCATGTCCAGACGGGTCGCGCCGGAACGGGCCGAGATGGCGCCGCCGGGCAAAGGCGCAGGCCGCGGCGAGATCCGGATCGGCGGCGCCGTCGCGCAACGCCGCCACAGCCGCGGCGGCGTCCTCTGCGCCGACCCCCTTGGCCGCGAGCCCGGCCGCGATCCGGCGCAGCGAGCGGCCGCGCGCCAGCCCGCGGCGCGCCCGGCCGGCCGCGTAGCCGGCATCGTCGAGCAGCCCCGTCGCGCGATAGCGCGCGACCAGCGTGTCGATCAGCGCACCAGCCGCGCGCACGGCCTCGCTATCGGTCCCGACCCGCCGCCTGACCCGGCGCTGCAGTACACGCCGCAAATTCTCGGCCGAGCTGGCGTAGCGTTCGAGATAAGCGAGCGCCCATTTTTCCAGCAGCGCGGGATCGATCGGCGCGGTTGCAGCCGTTGCCTTCGTCTTGCCGGTAAGCCCGGTTCGCTCTGGGGGCGATCGCATAGGCCGCGCTACCTCCATGCCCGCCCATGTCCGCCACCGCATTGTCCTCTATCATGGCGGCCGGCGTGGCGAGGGCGAACGGGGGTTACCCGGCGGGCGGCGCTGGCGCCTGCCACTTCAGACCCGGGAACCGCGCAAAGTCGCGGTCGAACGTAATCCATTCGCAGCCCCACTCGATCGCGAGCGCCGCGAACCAGGCATCGGTCACGCGCGGTCCTCGTGTGTCGGTTTCGATGCAGAGCCGTTTGAAAATGCCCCAATGCCGCTCGCCCGGCTCGACGATCTGGCAATGCGGCTGCTCGATAAGGTCATCGCAAAACCCGAACGCTTCGTCGATCCTGCTCGGAGGCTGGAAAACCCGAGGGTCCGTGGTAATCCGAACCACCGCATTGAGAGCGAGCGGCGAGAGTCCGAACTGCGCGTCCCCGGAAACGACGCCCATCAGCCAGGGGCGACACACTGCGTGCCGAGGCGAGTCGGGCCGAAACGCATAAATCAGGACATTTACGTCCGGCAAAATCACTTGAAGCGTTTCATCCGCTCGACATAGGCCAGATCGTCCGCTTCCTGGATCGCCGAAAATTTGTCGAGATCGACACCCGGCAACAATCCGCCCTTGGCCTTGCTGACGCGTGGCATGATGCGTTTCACCGGCTGACTTGGTTTCTTTTCGGCCGTGACGAGACGCAGCCCATCCTCGATCAACGCGGTCAGCGTACGGCCTTCCGCGGCGGCCTTGCGCTTGGCGCGCCGCAAGAGCTCTTCAGGCAATCGGACGGTGGTTCGCTCGGACATATGTCGTGACATGCGCAGTTCCCGACGAAATGTCAATATGTCATCTGGAGGAACCCTGAAGAAGGCGCCGGTACTGGCCGCGGCTACCACAGCCGCTCGGTAGCGAGCGTAGCGGGTCGCCAGCCGCCGATGTCGCGAAGGCGGATCAAGATCCGCCCTACGAGCTGACCCCCTACCGGCGCGGTCACTGCGGTCATCGGCGAATTGACAGCGCTGGCGGCCATCCTCATACTCCGCGGCTTTCCTGCTCGATGCACCGGGGGGTCGGCTCGGCCGGCCCGCCACGGCGAGGAGAGGGGCGATGATGCGCGATCCCGGCATGATGAGCCGGCATAGGATGGCGGCCGGAATCGAGCCGCGGGCGGAACGGCGACGACGGTAACTCGCCTCGCCGAACCTTTCCGCAATTCGTATCGCGCAGGAGAAAGCCGTGATTACAGCTGTTATGCCGACCTATGGCCGGTGGGATGTTGCCGTCGAGCGGGGCGAAGGCTGCTATCTCTTCGCCACCGACGGGCGCAAGTTTCTCGATTTTACCAGCGGCATCGCCGTCACTTCGCTCGGCCATTGCCATCCGCGCCTGATCGAGGCGGTCACCGCCCAGGCGAATAAGCTGTGGCACACCTCGAACCTGTTCCAGATCCCCGGCCAGCAGCGTCTCGCCGAGCGGCTCGTCGCCAGCAGCTTTGCCGACACCGTGTTCTTCAACAATTCGGGGGCTGAGGCGGTCGAGCTGTCGATCAAGGTCGCGCGCAAATACCAGAGCGAGAGCGGCCACCCCGAGCGCTACCGGGTGATCGGCTGCCACGGCTCGTTTCACGGGCGCAGTTTTGCGACCCTCGCGGCGGCCGGGGCCGAGGGCTACCTCAAGGGCTTCGGGCCGGTGATGGACGGGTTCGACCACGTCGCCTTCAACAATTTGAACGAGATGCGCGCCGCGGTCACCGACCAGACGGCGGCGATTCTGGTCGAGCCGGTGCAGGGCGAAGGCGGCGTGCGCGCCCCGTCGGCGGATTACCTGAAGGGGCTGCGCGCGATTTGCGACGAGTTCGGGCTGCTGCTGGTCTTCGACGAGGTGCAGTGCGGCATGGGCCGTACCGGCAAGCTGTTCGCCCATGAATGGGCTGGGGTCACGCCCGACGTCATGGCGATCGCGAAGGCTTTGGGCAACGGCTTCCCGGTCGCCGCGTGCCTGGCTACCGAAAAGGCCGCCATCGGCATGGTCGCGGGCAGCCACGGCTCGACCTTCGGCGGCAACCCGCTGGCGGCGGCGGCCGGCAACGCGGTCATGGATGTGATGCTCGAACCGGGCTTTTTCGAGCGCGTGCAGCAGGTGTCCCGGCTGCTGCAGAACCGGCTCACAACCCTGGTCGGCGCCTATCCCAAGCTGTTCGCCGAATTGCGCGGCTCCGGGCTCTTGCTCGGCATTCGCTGCCATGTGACAGCCGGCGATTTCGTCGCCAAGCTGCGGGCGAACGGTCTCCTCTGCCTGACCGCCGGCGAGAATGTGCTGCGCATCCTGCCGCCGCTGATCGTCGGCGAGCGTGAGATCGAGGAGGGGCTTGGCATCCTCAACAAGGTCGCGCAGGAATGGCCCCCATCATGAGTCGGGCCCCCATCATAAGTCGGGCATCGTGAGAGCGGTGGCGCCGGGGGCGGCGCTCTTCGGCGGCAGGCGGGAAGCCCGGCCGCCGCGCCATTTCCTCGACATCGACCGCTACGAGACCGGGGATCTGCGCAGCATCCTCGATCTCGGCTTTGCCTATAAGAACGGAAGGCGCGACCGGCCGCTCGAAGGCAAGACCCTGGCGATGATCTTCGAGAAGCCGTCGACCCGCACCCGCGTGTCGTTCGAGGTGGCGATGCACCAGCTCGGCGGCGATGCGATCATTCTCGGCACGGCCGACAGCCAGCTCGGCCGCGGCGAGACCATCGCCGATACGGCGCGCGTGCTGTCGCGCTATGTCGACGCGATCATGATCCGCACCAACCACGCCGAAAAGCTCCACGATCTCGCGCGCTATGCCACCGTGCCGGTGATCAACGGCCTGACCGATTCCTCGCACCCCTGCCAGATCATGGCCGATGTCATGACCTTGCAGGAAAAGAAGGGGCCGCTCGCCGATACGGTGGTGGCGTGGAGCGGCGACGGCAACAACGTCGCGGTCAGCTGGATCCATGCCGCAATCCGCTTTGGTTTCGCGTTGCGGCTCGCCTGCCCCGAGGCATTGCCGCCGCCGCAGTCGGTCATCGACTGGGCGCGGCGCGAAGGCGGGCGGGTCAGCGTGACCCGCGAGCCGGAAGAGGCGGTCACCGGCGCCGATTGCGTGGTGACCGACACCTGGGTGTCGATGGGGGTCGAGGCCAGCGTCAACCGGCACAATCTGCTCGCCCCCTACCGGGTCGATGAGCGGCTGATGGCAAAAGCCAAGCCCGACGCCATATTCATGCATTGCCTCCCGGCAAAGCGCGGCGAGGAGGTGACGGCGGGGGTCATCGACGGCCCGCAATCGGTCGTCTGGGACGAGGCGGAAAACCGGCTGCATGTCCAAAAGGGCATCCTGGCCTGGTGTCTGGCGTGACGGGCCGGGGCGCTGCGGCGGCCGGCTGATGCGAGCCTCGCCGTGACCTGGCCCCGCAGAAGGAGCGGAGTGCCCGATCTTGCCTGTTGAGCCAAATTTGCCTCTTGAGAACGAGCCGAGACGCGACGACCTCGTCCAGCCCTTTCGCATCGACCCGTTCGCGCTGCGCGGCCGGCTGGTCCGGCTCGGGCCGACGGTCGACCGCATCCTGTCGCAACACGACTACCCCGAGCCGGTCGCCGCGATCCTCGGCGAGGCGATCGTGCTCGCCGTGGTGCTCGCGGGCGCGCTCAAATACGACGGCATCTTCACGCTGCAGACCAAGAGCGACGGGCCGGTGCGCCTGATCGTCGCCGATGTGTCGACCGATGGCGCGGTGCGCGGCTATGCCCAATACGACCGCGACAAGCTCGATGCATCGCGCGCGCCCAGCCCCGGGCATGGCGGCGCGAGCCCCTCAGTTCCGGACCTCATCGGCTCGGGCTATATCGCGTTCACCGTCGACCAGGGCGAGCATACCGAGCGCTATCAGGGCATCGTCGAGCTGATCGGGGCGACGCTCGCCGAATGCGCCCAGCATTATTTCCGGCAATCCGAGCAGATCCAGGCCGGGATCAAATTGTCGGCGGCGCGCTCCGGGGCTAACGGCGCCTGGCGCGCCGGCGGGCTGATGCTGCAGCGGGTGCCGCCCGAGGGCGGCTACACCGTCATCGCCGACGATGTCGAGGATAGCTGGCGGCGCGCGATGGTGCTGATGAGTTCGGCGACCCCGGCCGAGCTGGTCGATCCCGAGCTGTCGCCGCACCGGCTGTTGTTCCGCCTGTTCCACGACGACGGGGTGCGGGTCTTTGAGACCCATCCGGTCGAGGCGCGCTGCCGCTGCTCGCGCGAGCGCATCGCCCGGATCCTGCGCTCCTTCCCGGCGGAAGATATCGAGGAAATGCGCCAGGAGGAGGTCACGACCGTGACCTGCGAATTCTGCAACACAAGCTACCAGTTCGCCGGCGACGATCTCGCTCCGAGCGCCTCGGCCTGAGTATCGGGCTCAAATTGCAGCCGGTGATCTCGACAGCTTATCGTCACCCCCGCGTGATCCCCGCCTTCGCGGGGAGGGGTCCAGGGCAGAAGCTGCGGCCCTGGATCCCTGGATTCCCGCTTTCGCGGGAATGACGGGTTTGGAGCCGTCCAAAGGCTCGTGATGCCGGATGACCCGACCAGAAATGCGGGGCCAAGGGCCAGGCCAAGCGCGGTGCCAGGGGCGGTGCCAAGGGCG
>JBGPTQ010000111.1:0-6219 GCA_041490725.1 Allostellaceae bacterium
ATGCAGCCTCATTCGATCACTTCGTAGGCGCCACCCCCACCCATTCCCTCCCCCGCATGCGGGGGAGGGAATGGGTGGGGGCGGATCAGCCTGCGACCCCCTCACTCGATGACCTCGTCGGCGCCGGCGAGGATCGATGTCGGGATCGTCAGGCCGAGCGCCCGCGCCGTCTTCAGATTGACCACCAGCTGGAATTTGGTCGGCTGCTCGACCGGCAGATCGGCCGGCTTGGCACCTTTGAGGATCTTGTCGACATAGCTCGCGGCGCGCCGGAGAAGGTCATTCAGATCGGGTCCGTAGCTCATCAGACCGCCGATCAGCGCAGATTCGCGCCACTGATAGATCGCCGGCAGCTTGTGGCGCGCCGCGAGCTCGACGATCCGGGTCTTTTCGAAAAAGAAAATGGGCTCGCCGGTGACGATCAGGGCTTCGGCGTGCCCGCGAATCATCGTGGCGAAGGCGCGGTCGATCGCATCGGCAGCGCTCGCTTCGGCCGAGAGAAGTTCCAGGCGCAAGGTTCGGGCCGCTTGCTGGGCGACCTGCAACAAGGGGATCTGCTGGGAGTTGCCGGGGTTGAACAGGATGGCGATGCGCTGGGCGCCGGGAATTGCGGTCTTGAGCAGATCCAACCACTTGCCCGCGATCTCCGGCGCGACCGTGGACAGCCCGGTGACGTTGCCGCCCGGGTGCGCGAGGCTGGCGACCAACCCGACGCCGACCGGATCGCCGGAAGCCACCATGACGATCGGGATCGTTGCGGTCGCCACCTTCGCAGCCTGTGCCGCCGGGGTAGCCCCGGTGACGATGACTTCCGGGGCGAGATGCACCAGTTCGGCGGCGAGATCGGGAAGGCGCTCCGCCTTTCCGTCGGCATAACGGATCTCGATCGCGATGTCCGCGTCGCCGTAGCCGAGCGCGCGCAGTCCCTGCCGGAACGTCGCAATGTTCGGATCGGCTTGGGCGGGCGATCCGCTGGCAAGAAAGGCGATCCGGCGGCGGCGCTTCGCCGTCTGCGCCCCGGCGGCGCGCGGCAGCAGCAATGTCCCGGCGGCGGCAAGGATGCGGCGGCGCGTCGGTGCCGGGCCGGGGGTCATTGGGTCAATTCCCGACGGCGCGCATGGGCTCGCGGGCGGCCGGAACTTGCTGACGACGATCGCGCGCACCGGATTAATACTGCGCTTCCCCAAAATTCCGCAGTCCCGGCGAAAGCCGGGACCCATTCGGCAGCGTGTTCGGTGTTCGAAGATCAGGGCGATAGGCTTTGATATAGATCGATCCAGTATGGATTATTTTCCTCGATTAAAACAATTTTCCAGGCGCGTCGCCACTCCTTGATCTGCTTCTCTCGGCGCAACGCCCCTTCCAGGGTTTCATGCGCTTCGAACCAGACGAGTCGGTCCACCCCGTATTTCGCGGTGAAGCCGGGAACCGCTTTGATTTTATGTTCCCAGACGCGCCGGACCAGATCGTCGGTCATCCCGGCGTACAAGGTTCCATGCGGCTGGATGGCGAGTAAATAGACGTAGAACATCGGGCCAGGGACGGGGGGGTCCCGGCTTTCGCCGGGACTGCGGTTAAGGAGTCGGCGCGGGGCCGGGGGTCATTGGGTCAATCGCCGACGGCGCGCACCCGCTCGCGGGCGCCGCCGAGTTGGCGCCGGATGAGGCGGGCATAGAGGCCGCCCCGGGCGACCAGCTCGCCATGCGTGCCATGTTCGGCGAGGCGGCCCTGGTCGAGGACGACCAGGAGGTCGGCGTGGCGCACCGTCGAGAGGCGGTGGGCGATGACGATGGTGGTGCGGTCGCGCATCAAGGCGTCGAGCGCCTGGCGCACCTGCGCCTCGCTGACCGCGTCGAGGTGGGAAGTCGCCTCGTCGAGGATCAGGGTCGGCGCGTTCTTCAGAAAGGCGCGGGCGATCGCGACCCGCTGGCGCTGCCCGCCGGACAATTGCACGCCGCGTTCGCCGACCCTGGTGTCGAGCCCTTCGGGCAGGCTGGCGACGAAATCGGCGAGCGCGGCCTCGTCGAGCGCTCGCGCGATCGCCGCCTCGTCGGCATCGGGCCGGGCAAGGCTGACATTGGCGCGCAGCGTGTCGTTGAAGAGATAGGTGTCCTGCGACACCAGCGAGATGCGCTGGCGCAGATGGTCGAGCTCGAAATCTTTGAGATCGACCCCGTCGATCAGGATGCGGCCGGTCGCCGGGTCCCAGAAGCGCAGCAAGAGGTTGGCGAGGGTCGTCTTGCCGGCGCCGGACGGCCCGACGATCGCGACCGTCGCCCCCGCCGTGATATCGAGCGTGATCCCTTCGAGGGCCGGCCGGCGCGCGCCGGGATAGGCGAAGCCGACATCTTCGAACCGGATCGCCGAGCCGCCGACCGGGGCAGGCGGGCGGGCGGGCCCGTCGCGCACCGCCGGCACCTCGTGCTGCACCGCGTGGAGCCGGCGAGTCGAGGCGATCGTGTCGGCGAGCTGGCGGCTGACCTGGGCGATTTCCGAGATCGGCAGAAACGAGGCGAGCGCCAGGAGGATCAGGAGCGGCAGGGTGGTGGCGGCGAGCTGCTGATCGGCGACGAGCCAGGCGCCGACGATCGCAACCGCGAGGCCGCCGAGCCCGGTGGCGATCTCGAGCTGCGCAGTCTGCGACGACAGATCCGCGAGGAGCGTGAGGCGGGTCGTCTGGTAGGCGCGTACCGCCCCCATGAAGCCGTCGCGCCTTCGGCCGACCGCCTGGAAGGCGACGAGGTCGGAGAGGCCCTGGATTGTTTCGGTGACATGGGCGCCGAGCATGCCCAGCGCCTCGCGCGCCTCGCCGCCGAGCCGGTCGATCCGCGCCCGCATCAGCACGGGCGCGAGCCCGGCGTACAGCACGAACGGCAAGAGCGCGAGGGCGATCGGCCAGGCGACGACCGCCAAACTCAACAGCACCGTTGACGGCACCAGGAGCGCCACCAAGGCCGGCGCCACGGTATGCGCGAAAAAGTATTCGATGGTCTCGATGTCCTGGCTCGCCAGTGCGATCAGATCGCCCGATCGCCGCCGCACCAGATAGGCCGGCGCAAGCGAATCGAGTTTCCGGTAGAGCCCGATCCGCATCTCGGCGAGCAGCCGATAGGCGATGTCGTGCGCCAGCCACGATTCGATCCAGTGCAATATCCCGGCGAGGGGCGCGGTCAGCCCGAGGAGGATCAAGAGACCGGCGAACGGCGCCCCGGTCTTGACCGCGGCGACCGCCAGCGCGCCGATTATGCCGACCCCGATAAAGGCGGCGACCCGGCCGATCCCCGAGGCCACCACCACCGCGAAACGCCGCCGCCACGGCTTGATGATGCCGACCAGCGCCAAGAGGGTCGTCGCCGCGCCGACCCGCGCCGCCGCAGCCGCCGCGGCATCCGGTGCGGTCTCGCCGTAATCGGTTGCGTCCTCTGCGGGCTGCGACGCGATGGCGTGATCCGGCTCGAAGGCGATGTCGTCCTCGCCGCGCTCCTCGGCCTGCGCCCCCATCAGCCGGCGATAGGGGCCGTCGCGCCGGATCAGCTCGGCATGACGGCCAACTTCGACGATCCGGCCGTGATCGAGCACAAGGATGCGGTCGGCGCCGATCACGCTGGAGAGGCGATGCGCCAGCACCAGCGTCGTGCGGCCTTCAGCCAGCCGGTCGAGCCCGCGCTGGATCAGCGCCTCGTTCTCGGCATCGACCGAGGACAAGGCCTCGTCGAGGATCAGAATGGGCGAATCGCGCAACAATGCCCGGGCGATCGCCAGGCGCTGGCGCTGGCCGCCCGACAAATTGACCCCGCGTTCGCCGAGGATGGTCTGATAGCCGTACGGCAGCTGCAGGATGAAGTCGTGCGCGTTGGCGTCGCGCGCCGCGGCTTCGACCTCTCCCTGGCTCGCATCCGGCTTGCCGAGGCGCAGATTCTCCTCGACCGTGCCGTGGAACAGATAGGTGTCCTGATGCACCACGGCGATCTCGCGGCGCAGCGCTTCCGGATCTGCTGTGCGCACATCCTGGCCGCCGACCCGCACCACCCCGGATTGCGGGTCGAAGAGGCGTAACAGCAGCCGGGCGACCGATGACTTGCCGGCGCCCGAGGGCCCGACGATGCCGATCTTCTCGCCGGCCGCGACGCTGAAGGAGAGGCCGTCATGCGCCGGCCCCCGCCCGCCGGGATAGGCGAAATGCACGTCCTCGAAGGCGATCGTCGGTTCGAAGGCGATGGTGGGTTCGAAGGCGATGGTCGGGACAAGGTGGACCCCCTCTCCCCCATCGGGGGAGAGGGTTGGGGTGAGGGGGCGGACAGCCGGCTCTGCGGTGGCACCCTCACCCGGCTCGTCCCGGTCGGGACGAGCCACCCTCTCCCGCAGTGCGGGAGAGGGGCTTACGCCAACGCGCGGCCGCACCAGCGGCTCGGCCGCCAGCAATGCGTGGATGCCGGCGGCGGCCGACTGTCCGACCATGCCCTGATGCAGCACCGCGCGCAGGTCGCGCAGCGGGCGGAACACCTCGGTCCCGCACATCAGCACGATGAGCAGCGCCTCGATCGTCATCCGCCCGTCGGCGACCCGCCACACCCCGAGCGCCAGCGCCGCGGCGGCGCCGACCGCGACCCCGGCATCGGTGATGCCGCGCGTCATCACGCTGGTCGAGAGGACGCGCATCGTCGTCTCCGACAATAGCCGCGCGCGCTCGGCGAGCCGGTTGCCATAGGCCGTGCTCTGGCCGAACGCCTTCAAGGTCGGCAGCCCCTGCACCGCGTCGAGGAATTCCGAGCCGAAGCTCTTCATCGCCTGCATTCGCGCCGTGCCGGTGCGGTTTTCGATCGCGTGGAACGCCGCCGGCGCGACAAGGGTCACTAGCGCGGCGACCAGCATCACCGTGGCGACCGGCATGTCCCACCACACGATGAACGCGAAAATCGCCAGCGGGGTCAGCGCCGCGACCGAGGCCTGCGGCACGAACTGCCCGAAAAAGCTTTGCAGCTGCTCGACCCCGTCGATCACCGACAGCATGACCCCGCCGGTCCGCTCGCCGGCGAACCAGGCCGGGCCTAATTCGGCGATCTTGTCGTAGAGTCGGGCGCGCAATTCCTCCTGCACCCGGCTCGCGTTCTGGTGCGCGATGATGGTGCGGGCATGGTCGAGGAGCGCGCGCAACAGCACCGCCGCGCCGACCCCGGCCGCCAGGGTCGCGATTATGGTGAAGCCGGCGCCCTCGAAGACGCGGGCGAGCAGCACGCCCAACAGCGCAAAGCGGGCGATGCCGAACGCCGCGGCGAAGAGCCCGATGATGATCGCCAACGCGATCCGGCCGCGCAATCCGCGCGTCAGCTCCCACAAGCGTCGGTCGAAATACATCGCCCCGCGCCGCCCCCCTGCGACATCCTGTCCGCGCGCATCATAATCGAGGACGGCAAAACCGCGCGCCGCTTTCTCGCGGGGCCGTCATTCGCGATTTGGTATGGAGTCCACCGATCCCGTCCGCTTGTGTCGTCCCGGCGAAGGCCGGGACCCACTTCTGCCGTGGATACCGGCCTTCGCCGGTATGACACGGAGCGAGGATCGGGTTCGAGGGAACCCCGGAATCGGTATAGTGGTCTCAACGGTTCTAGAGGCTGGAGGCAGACGGATGCATCGCGTGTTGATCACCGGAGCGGGCGGCGGCATCGGCAGCGCCTTGCGCGAGACGTTGCGCGGCGTCTACCCCGTGCTGCGCCTCTCCGACCGGGTGAAGCTCGCGCCGGCGCGGCCAGCGGACCCAGGTACCAACCAAGGCGTCGAGGAAGTCGACCAGACCGACATCGCCGACATGGCCGCGGTCGAGCGCATGGTCGCGGGCGTCGACGGCATCGTCCATCTCGGCGGGATCTCGGGCGAGAACAGCTGGGAGAAGATCCTCGAAGGCAATATCGTCGGCCTCTACAACGTCTTCGAAGCGGCGCGGCGCGCCGGTGTCCGGCGCATCGTCATGGCAACCTCGAACCACGCGGTCGGCTTCTACCCGCGCGCGCAGACGATCGACCATCGGGACGTGCCGCGGCCCGACAGCCGCTACGGCGTCTCGCAGGCGTTCTCCGAGGCGCTCGCCAGCCTTTACGCCGACAAGCACGGCATCGGCTTTCTGTGCACAAGGATCGGCAATTTCGGGGTGAAGCCGATCGACAGCCGGCGCCTCTCCATCTGGATCAGCCCACGCGACTACACCCAGCTCGTCCGCATCGG